>NZ_JBEZUT010000006.1:0-56613 GCF_040636595.1 Kitasatospora sp. NPDC036755 | reverse complement strand
GCGCGCCCCTGCGGCCCGGACGGCCCCGCGCCGGCCCCCCCCCCCCCCCCCCGGGGCTCGCCCCCGCCGGCCGCGCGGCCGGTCAACCCCCGCTCCCGCGCCGCGCTGGCGGACATGTTCGCCTACGCCCACGGCCTGGCCCGGCGGCCCGCCCCGGGCGGCCTGCTCGCCCGGACGCTCGGGGCGGGGCTGACGGTCGAGGAGTTCGAGACGATGTTCTTCCTCTTCGCCGTCGCCGGGAACGAGACCGTCCGCAACGGCCTCCCCGGTGGCCTCTACACCCTGCTCGGCCATCCGGGGCAGTACGAACTCCTGCGTTCCAACCCGGAGTTGGTTCCCTCGGCGGTGGAGGAGATGCTGCGGTACTGGCCGCCGGTGACGGACTTCCGCCGCACCGCGACGCGGGACGTGGAGCTGGGCGGACGGGCGGTCCGGCGGGGCGACAAGGTGGTGGTCTACCACGCCTCCGCCAACCGGGACGGGGCGGTGTTCCCCGACCCGGACCGCTTCGACATCACCCGCAGTCCGAACGACCACGTGAGCTTCGGCCACGGGCCGCACTTCTGCCTCGGCGCCCAACTCGCCCGGATCCAGCTGCGATCGGCGCTGCGCGAGCTGCTCGCAGGCCTCCCCGGGCTCGCCCTGGTGCCGGGGCGGCCGCCGCAGCACCTGGTGTCCAACTTCCAGAACGGCCTCAAGTCACTGCCGGTCCAGTGGGGTTGAGACGGCCGCCCGGGTGGGCCGACGGCTACTCGAAGCGTGCGGGGTCGCCGGCCCCGCGACGGACGATCTCCGCCTCGCCGCTGGAGAAGTCCACGACGGTCGTCGGCACCGTGCCGCAGTCGCCCGAGTCCAGCACGGCGTCCAGCTGGTGGTCGAGCCGTTCCTTGATCTCCCAGCCCTGGGTCATCGGTTCGTCCTCGCCGGGCAGGAGCAGCGTGCTGGAGAGCAGCGGCTCGCCGAGTTCGGCGAGCAGGGCCCTGGTGACGGTGTGGTCGGGGATCCGGACGCCGACGGTCTTCTTCTTCGGGTGCATCAGGCGGCGCGGGACCTCCTTGGTGGCGGGCAGGATGAAGGTGTAGCTGCCCGGCGTCGCGGCCTTGACGGCGCGGAAGACGTTGTTGTCGATGTGGACGAACTGGCCGAGCTGGGCGAAGTCCATGCACATCAGCGTGAAGTGGTGGCGGTCGTCGAGACGCCGGATCGACCGGATCCGTTCGAGGCCGTCGCGGTTGTCCAAGCGGCAGCCCAGGGCGAAACAGGAGTCGGTCGGGTACGCGATGAGGTCCCCGGACCGTAGGCCGTCGGCCACGGTGCCGATGGTGCGGGGCTGGGGGGATTCCGGGTGCACGTCGAAGTACTTCGCCATTGGCCGACCCTAAGGGATCCCGGCCCCCGTTCGGTGCAGCGGCCTCCGTGCCGGTGCGTCCGCCCCCAGCGGCGTCCTGCCGGTCATTCCCGCGGGGCCCGGCGCGGGGACGAGCGCGGGGGGACGCGCAGGGAGCCGCGCAGGAACAGCAGCGCGAGCGCCGCGATCCCCGCGCCGAGCCCGTACACCACGGCCGCCCCGGACCCGAGGGTCGCGCCGCCGAGCACCGTTCCCAGGCCGATCCCGGCGTAGATGGCCGAGGAGTTGAGCGAGACCACCAGCGGTGCCTCCTGCGGTGCGACGCCGATCAGCCGGTGCTGCTGCGGCGGCGTCTGGCACCAGCTGCTCGCCCCCCACAGCAGCACCAGCAGTCCGACCAGTGGGACGGCCCCGGTGCGGGACGCCGCCAGCCCGGCCAGTACCGCGAGCGCCGCCGCCATCGTGGCGTACCCGGCGGTCAGGACCGTCGTGGAGCTCCAGCGGTCGGTGGCCCAGCCGGCGGCGAGGTTGCCGGCCACCGCTCCGAGGCCGTAGAGGAGGAGCATCCAGAGCGCCGAGCCCTCCGGGACCCCGACGGCGCCCAGCACCGGCACGCTGTACGCGTAGGCGGTGTAGCTCGCCGCCATGCCGAGGACGGTGAGCGGCAGCACGGTGAGGACGGCCGGGCGGCGCAGGACGGCGAGCCGGGTGCGCAGCGGGACCCGGGCGTTGCCCGGCAGCGGCGGCATGCTCGCGCGCAGGGCGGCGGCGACCAGCAGGCAGAGTCCGGCGACCAGGCCGAGCGCGGTGCGCCAGCCGAACCAGTGGCTCGCGGCGTTCCCGAGCGGCACGCCGAGCGCGGTCGCGACGGTCAGGCCGCCGATCACCACCGCGAGCGCGCGGGCCCGCAGTTCGGGGCGGACCAGCGAGGCGCCGACCGCTCCCGCGTTGGGGGTGTACGCGGCCGCGCCGGCCGCGGCGAGGACGCGGGTGGCGAGCAGGACGGCGGCGTCCGGTGCGAGCGCCGAGCCGAGGTTGGCCACCCCGAGGGTGGTGAGCGCGGCGACCAGCAGCGTCCGTCGGGGCAGGCGGGCCAGCAGGGTGGCGAGCACGGGGGAGAGGACGGCGTAGGCGGCGGCGAAGACGGTGATCGACTGGCCGGCGGTGGCGGGGGTGACGCGCAGGTCTGCGGCCATGGCGGGGAGGAATCCGGCGACCACGAAGGCGTCCGTGCCGACGGCGAAGGTGCCCAGTGCCAGGACCAGGGTGGAGGGTAATCCGCTGGTCGGCCCGGGTGGGGACGGCGGGGCGGGGGTAATCAGGACATCGGACATCCGGGTTCACCTCGGGAGTCGGTGCGGGGCCCGCGGGGGTACGGGAGCGGGGGCGGAAGGGAGGGGAGGAGCGCCGGGGAAGGGGAGCGTTCAGCCCGTCAGACGGGCGTAGTGCCGCCGGGTGCGCTCGGCCGCGCCGGCGGGTGCGGCGGCCATCAGGTCGGCCACCGTCTGTCCGGCCAGCTCGCGCCGCCAGGCCAGTTCGGCCCGGCGCATCGCGGTGGCCACCCCGCACGGGAGCCGGAAGTCGTCGCCGGCGGCGGCCGCCCCCTCCGTGCGCTGCCGGATCTCGGTGCAGCGGAAGAGGTCGTCGGGGCCCTCGATGGCCGCGACCACGTCCATGAGCGTGATCCGCTCCGGGGGACGGGCCAGCCGGAAGCCGCCCCGGGCGCCGGGGACGGAGCTGAGGACGTCGGCCCGGACCAGCGCCTGTAGGCGCTTGGTCAGGTAGGCGGGCGGGAGGTCGAACCAGGCCGCCAGCCGGGCGGTCGGCACCGGTCGGCCGTCGTCCAGCCAGGCCAGCGTGAGGCAGCAGTGCAGGCCCCACTCGACTCCCTCGCCCATGCGCATAACCGGGACACTACATGTCCTGGTTTCCTCGCGGAAGACGTGACGACGGAAGGTGGAAGGCGAGCAGGACGGCGTGCGGGACGGCGCGTGGTAGTGCGGGGCGGCGCACCGGCCGACGGTGCGCCGGTGGTCAGTTCGCGCAGCAGTCCGGGCACAGCCCCCGGTAGGTGACCTCCGCCTGCGCCACGGCGAATCCGAAGCGCTGCTCGGCCGGCAGGTCGGCCAGCGGATTGCCCCGCGGGTGGACGTCGCGAATGGCGCCGCAGCCGGTGCAGATCAGGTGCTGGTGCGGATGGTGCGCGTTGGGGTCGTACCGCTTGGCGCGCCCGTCGGTGGCCACCTCGACGACCTCGCCCAGCGTGACCAGCTCGCCGAGGGTGTTGTAGACCGTGGCCCGGGAGATCTCCGGGAGGCGCTCGGCGGCCCGGGCGTGGACCTCGTCGGCGGTCAGGTGCACGTGCTCGCCGTCCAGGACCTCGGCCACGACACGCCGCTGGGAGGTGAGGCGCCAGCCGCGCCCGCGCAGCCGCTCCAGCAGGTCACTCATATCGGTTCACCTATTCAGGTCAAGGGGAGGACCGGAGTTTACCAATGCACATCCGGTGCCTTCCGGTTCCCGATCGGATATGGCTTTGGTGTCTTTCTTGACTTGGATTCCGTCCATCGTAGGATCGGCTCCGGCGCTAGCCTGGGTAGCAGCAGCACGTGACTTCCGTCGCCGCCGTGCGCAACGGCGAGCAGCGGCCACACGTGACGCGCCAGGACCAGGCAGCAGCAGTAGGTGCCGTAGGTAGCAGAGAAGACACCGTGATCCGCCTTGTGAGGGAAGGATTCCCATGTCTGACAACCACGATGCAACCGGCGTAGAGGCGAACGCGGAGGGCTGCCCGGTGATCCACGGGCGGGCGCCGCACCCCACCCAGGGCGGCGGGAACCGCCAGTGGTGGCCGGAACGGCTCAATCTCAAGATCCTCGCGAAGAACCCGGCCGTGGCCAATCCGCTCGGTGCGGACTTCGACTACGCCGAGGCCTTCAAGACCCTCGACCTCCCGGCCGTCAAGCGGGACATCCAGGAGGCCCTCACCACTTCGAGGGACTGGTGGCCGGCCGACTTCGGTTACTACGGTCCGTTCATCATCCGGATGGCCTGGCACAGCGCCGGCACCTACCGGATCAGCGACGGCCGCGGCGGCGCCGGCGGCGGCCAGCAGCGCTTCGCCCCGCTGAACAGCTGGCCCGACAACGCCAGCCTGGACAAGGCCCGCCGCCTGCTGTGGCCGGTCAAGAAGAAGTACGGCCGCGCGCTGTCCTGGGCCGACCTGATCGTCCTGTCCGGCAACGTGGCCCTGGAGGGCATGGGCTTCCGCACCTTCGGCTTCGGCGGCGGCCGGGTCGACGAGTGGGAGCCCGACGAGGACGTCTACTGGGGCCCCGAGACCACCTGGCTCGGCGACGAGCGCTACACCGGCGACCGCGAGCTGGAGAACCCGCTGGCCGCCGTCCAGATGGGCCTGATCTACGTCAACCCCGAGGGCCCCAACGGCAACCCGGACCCGATCGCGGCCGCCCGCGACATCCGCGAGACCTTCTACCGGATGGCGATGAACGACGAGGAGACCGTCGCGCTGATCGCCGGCGGCCACACCTTCGGCAAGACCCACGGCGCCGGCCCGGCCGACAACGTCGGCCCGGCCCCCGAGGACGCCCCGATCGAGCAGCAGGGCCTCGGCTGGAAGAGCCGCTTCGGCACCGGCGTCGGCGGCGACGCGATCACCAGCGGTCTGGAGGGCACCTGGACGCCCACCCCGATCACCTGGGACAACAGCTTCTTCGAGACGCTGTTCGGCTACGAGTGGGAGCTCACCAAGAGCCCGGCCGGCGCGTGGCAGTACAAGCCCAAGGACGGCGGCGGCGAGGGCACCGTGCCGGACGCGCACGACCCGGCCAAGCGGCACGTGCCGATCATGCTCACCACCGACCTGTCGCTGCGCTTCGACCCGGTCTACGAGCCGATCTCCCGGCGCTTCCTGGAGAACCCGGAGGAGTTCGCCGACGCCTTCGCCCGCGCCTGGTTCAAGCTGACCCACCGCGACATGGGCCCGGTCGTCCGCTACCTCGGCCCGGAGGTCCCCGGCGAGCACCTGCTCTGGCAGGACCCGCTGCCGGAGGTCACCTACCAGCAGATCGGCGCGGCCGACGTCGCCGACCTCAAGCGGCGGATCACCGCCACCGGCCTGTCGGTGTCCGAACTGGTCTCCACCGCCTGGGCGGCCGCCTCCTCCTTCCGCTCCAGCGACAAGCGGGGAGGCGCCAACGGCGGCCGCATCCGGCTCCAGCCGCAGATCGGCTGGGAGGTCAACGAGCCCGACCGGCTGGCCACCGTGCTGCGCGCCCTCGAAGGCGTGCGGCAGGAGTTCAACGCCCAGGCCGGCGACAAGCAGGTCTCGCTCGCGGACCTGGTGGTGCTGGCCGGCGGCGTCGGCGTCGAGCAGGCCGCCAAGGCGGCCGGTCTGGCCGTCGAGGTGCCGTTCGCACCCGGCCGGGTGGACGCCCCGCAGGAACTGACCGACACCGAGTCCTTCGCCGCGCTGGAGCCCAAGGCGGACGGCTTCCGCAACTGGGTCGGCAAGGGCAACCGGCTGCCGGCCGAGTACCTGCTGCTCGACAAGGCCAACCTGCTGGGCGTCAGCGCGCCCGAGCTGACCGTGCTGGTCGGCGGCCTGCGCGTGCTGGGCGCCAACCACGGCCGGTCCGCGCACGGCGTGCTCACCGAGACCCCCGGTGTTCTGACGAACGACTTCTTCGTCAACCTGCTGGACCTGGGCACCAGTTGGACGGCCACCTCGGAGGACGCCCACACCTTCGAGGCCCGGGACGAGTCCGGCCGGGTGCGGTGGACCGGCACCCGTGCCGACCTGGTCTTCGGCTCGAACGCCGAACTGCGGGCCGTCGCCGAGGTGTACGCGGCCGACGACGCCAAGGAGAAGTTCGTGGAGGACTTCGTCGCGGCCTGGGTCAAGGTCATGAACGCGGACCGCTTCGACCTCGCGTGACACTCGACGGCTGACGGCTGACGGCTGACGGCGGGAGCCCGGGGCGCCGACCCCGGACTCCCGCCGTCGCGTGCTACCGGACCCCCGGCGAGCCCACGCCGACCGGATGGCGGGCCCGGACGGCGGGCGCGTTCGCGGTGCCGGGCGGGCTTCACCCGGCCTCGCCGGCACCTCCGTCCGGCTGTTGCTCCTCCGCCCGCTTCTCGGCCGCCCGGACCTGCTCCGCGAACGCGTGCGCGTCGATCCGCTCGACCGCGGCCCCGTGCCGGGCGGCCAGCTCGTCGGCCGGTCCCGGGGCGGACTCCTTGATCTCCAGGGCGAGCAGCGCCCCGCCGTCCGGCACCCGGGGCGAGAGCAGGATCAGCCCCGCGCCGCCCTCGCTCGCCTGGTGCTCCTCGGCGGCGTTGCCGAGCGCCGCGCCCGCGGCGAAGCCCAGCAGCACGCCGACCGGTCCGCCGAGCAGCCCGATCAGGCCGCCCAGCACGCTGGAGCCGACGGTGGCCAGACCCGCGCCCCGGGTGAAGGTGTCCTCGATCTCCAGCAGGCCGTCGGCGCTGCGCTCCATCGCCGCCGCCATCCGCAGGCCCGGCAGGTGCTGCGCCTCGTCGAAGGCCGGGCGCCACGAGCCGGCGTCGGGGAAGGTCAGCAGGACGACGTTGTGCCGGTCGCTCATCGCACTCCGATCGGGACGGGGGTCGCTCGGGTCTTCCATCGTGGCCTCCCATGGCCGCCCCGGCCACAGGAGCGCTTACCGGGTGGCCTCCGGCGGGTGGTCGAGCACCGGTCCGAGGTCCGGCGGGAGGTGCTCGACCAGCAGGGCGACGCCCTCCTCCGGGGTGTCGGCGGTGCCGATCGGCGGACCGGGTGCGCCGTCCCCTCCGAAATCGAACACGGCGGACCTCTCCGGTGATCGATTGCCACCAACTCGCCGTCGCCGACACGGAATTGCCCGGATCGAGTGAGTGCGGCCGGGACACGCCCGAGCACCCCGGGGACCGCTGCCAGGATCGGGGTCCGCACCGGCAGACCGCCCCTCGCAGAGTGCCACCGGCACCGCTGCCGACCCACCGCGCCCACCCGGCGGTGAGGGCTGCCCGCGTGCGGACCCGCCGCGGCCACCGGCCGCCGTACCAGGGAGGACCACCGTGTCCCAGCAGGTCGACAAACCCGGGAACCCCGAGAAGCCCCAGGCCGAGCCGGACGGCCGCGAGCCCGCCGAGGCCCGGCGCGAGGGCCGTGAGCACGTCGGTCGTGAGCACCTCGGTCGCGAGCAGGACCGCGACGAGGACCGCGACGAGGGCCGCGACCGCGGCGAGGCCGAGCGGGACGAGGCCGAGCACGACGAGGAACTGCGCCTGCGCTTCCCCGGCGACCGCCGGGCCCGGGCCGGCGCCTCGATGTCGGCGAGCGCCATGCTGCGCCGCCTGCCCCACCTGGTGCGCCGCGCGATGACGCTGGCCTGGGCGGCGGACCGGACGTCCACCGTGCTGCTGCTGGTCTGCCAGGTGCTGGCCGGCGTGTTCGGGGCGCTCGCGCTGTACGCCACCACCGGCACCCTCGGCGCCCTGCTGGTGCCTGGCCCGGTCACCGAGCACCTGCGCACCGCCGCGCCCTCACTGCTGCTCCTCACCGTCTCGGCCGCGCTGCGCGCCGTGCTGGGCATCACCGTGGTCGGCCTGTCCGGGCGGGTCTCGCCGCGGATCACCCGGGAGGCGGAGCTGGCGCTGATCGCGGCCGGGTGCGCCGCCGAGCTGAAGGCGTACGACGAGCCCGCCTACAACGAGCAGTGGGAGGCCGCCGACCGGGGCGCCTCGACCACGCCCGACCTGCTCTCCAACGCCCAGGACGTGATCGCCTCCACCGTCTCGCTGGCCGCCGCAGCGGGCGTCCTGGCCACCCTCCACCCCTGGCTGGTGCCGCTGCTGCTGCTCGGCTCGGTGCCGACCGGGGTCGGCGCCGTGCGCACCGCCCGGATCCACTACCTGGCGGCGGTGACCACCAACGAGGACCGCGGGGCGCTGCGCGTCTACCGGTGGTTCCTGATCGACAAGACCCGTGCGGACCAGGTCCGTTCGGACCAGGTCACGCCCTTCCTGATGGCCAAGTACCGCCGTGCCGAGGGGAAGATCGTCGCGGCCACCGACCGGGCGACCAAGGAGGCCGCCAAGGTCTCGCTGCTGGCCGCGCTCGGCACCGGGGCGGGCAGCGCGCTGATCTGGGGCACCCTGCTCTTCCTGGTGGGCAGCGGCCGGATCGACCTGGCGGCGGCCGGCACCGCCACCTTCGCGCTGCGCACCGCCGCCACCGGCCTGCACGGCCTGGTCGGCAACGGCGCCCGGCTGTACCGGATGGGCCTGTACCTGGACGACTACTTCACCTTCCTGGACGAGGCCGGCGGCCACCGCATCCGGCGCGGCCACCGGGTGCCCGCCGCACCGCGGTCGGTCGAGGTGACCGACCTGGTCCACCGCTACCCGGGCGAGCAGCAGGAGCCGGCCCTGCGCGGGGTCAGCATGACGCTGCGGGCCGGCGAGGTGGTCGCCGTCATCGGGCAGAACGGCAGCGGCAAGTCGACCCTGTTGAAGCTGCTCTCCGGCCTCTACCTGCCGCAGTCGGGCCGGATCACCTGGGACGGCGTTCCGGTGGAGGAACTGGACGCCGACGCCATGTGGGCCCGGGTGGCGCGGGTGCCGCAGGAGTTCGCCCGCTGGCCGCTCGGCGCCGCCGAGAACGTCCACCTGGGGCACCTCACCGAGCGGCCGATGGCGGACGTCGAGGACGCGGCGGCGCGCACCGGCTTCGACGAGGTGGTCGCCCGGCTGCGCTCCGGCTGGCGCACCCTGCTGGCCCAGGGCTGGTGGGGCGGCGCCGAGTTGTCGGGCGGTGGCTGGCAGCGCGCGGCGGTGGCCCGGGCGCTCTACCGCACGGTGCGCAGCCCCGGCCTGCTGATCCTGGACGAGCCGACCTCCGACCTGGACCCGCGCGCCGAGCACCGCATCCTGCACGCCCTGCGCGACCTCGCTCCGGGCCGGATCACCCTGCTGGTCACCCACAACATCGCCAACGCGGCGGTCGCGGACCGGGTGCTGGTGATGGACCGGGGCCGGATCGTCCAGTCCGGCACCTGGTCCGAGCTGGCCGCGCGCCCGGACGGGCTGTTCCGGGAACTGCTGGACCTCCAGCGGGACCGTGCGGTCCCCGCCCAGCGGACGGGCACGGGGGAGGAGGAGCGCTGACCGGTACGGCCGTCAGGCTCCGGCGCGGGCCGCACCGCGCAGTCTGCGCCAGGCGCGGCTGACGGAGGCCGGCCCGGTGCGTCCGGCGACGGGCGCACCGGGCTCCCAGGCCCGGGCCGCCCCGGCGAGGGTCTCCCGCGGCGCCGGGCCCGCCGGAGCCGTCGGGCCCGCCGGGTTCGCTGAATCAGCCGGGTCCGCCGCGCGTGCCCGGGCGGCGCGCAGCAGCTCCGCCGGCCCGAGCGCGTCGAGCCGCGCCCGGGCGTGGTCGAGCAGCGCGGCGCAGGCCTCGGTGATCGCGGCCTCGCCGAGCGGGCGGGCGGGCAGGACGAGGCCTGCCGTCAACTGCCCCTCCAGGGCGGTGCGCAGATCCTGGACGGAGAGGTCGCGGACGGTCAGCGACAGGTGGGCGGACAGGCCTCCGGCGCCGACCGCCCGGTGCGCGAACCCGCGCGGGACGTAGAGCACGCCGCCGGGTTCGAGCACGCCGTGCAGGCGCAGCGGGGAGCGCTCGTCGTCCGGGAGTTCGCCGAGCCGCCAGTGCGCGGTGGTCGGCGCGTCGTGGACGTACCAGGTCTTGCGCCCGGCGGCCTGGAGCACGAACACGTCGGCGTCGTCGCGGTGCACGGCGAGGCCCTGGCCGCCGGCCGGGGTGACGAAGAAGAAGGCCTCCACCCGCCGGTCGAGCTCCTCGGAGAGCCGTGCCGCCAGCTCGCCGGTCGCCGGGTGCCACTGGTCGACGCGGCGCAGCAGCAGCGTGGCCCCGCGGCGGAGCAGGGCGAGGACCTTCGCCCGGTCGGCGAAGCCGTGGTGCGTGACGCCGTTGACGACGCGCGGGGCGGTGTAGGCCTCGGGCGGGATGGTGACCTTGTCGGAGCGGACCATCTCCAGGTACGGCGTGCGCAGCAGCCCGCTGTCGAAGGCGGCGTCCAGTTCGTCGAGGTCGAACGGCGGGGCGGGGGCGGCGGCCTGCGGGCCGTTCCGGGGGAAGAGCGCGGGTTCGCGCTGCCACAGCCGGCCGGTGAAGCCGTCGACGTCGCCGACCCAGTCGGCCAGTGTGGGCGATTCCATGGTGTGTCCCGTGGTGTCGAGGCGGCGAATCAGTGGGGCGTCGGGGCGTCGGGATGGGGGGTCAGACCGCGAGCCGCGCCTCGAAGCGGACGGAGAGCAGGGAGCGCAGCGGCACCTCCGCCTCCGGCCGGGGACTGCGGACGAGGATCCCGTTCTCCAGGGCGGTGGTCAGCAGCCGTTCGGCCAGCGGCACCACCAGGTGCTTGGCCCAGCAGCGGGCGCCGTCGAATCCGAACGGCATGAAGGCGGGCGCCTTCTCCGGGTCCGCGACGCCGTCCCAGCGCTCCGGTCGGAACTCCAAGGGCTGCGACCAGTAGTCGGCGTGACGATGCATCAGGAGCGGGAAGAGCGCGATGTCGTCCCCGGGGCGGATCTCGGGGTGCAGCCCGGCGTACGCCTCACCGCCCTTGCGGTACAGCATCCAGGCGGGCGGGAGCAGGCGCAGCGTCTCCCAGAGGATCGCGGTGAGGTCGCCGCGGTGCCACTCCTGACGCCGCTGCGGGCCCATCAGCCACAGGGCGTTGCCGGTGAGGCCGGCGACGCCGTCGCACAGGGTGGCCGTCGCCCGCCGGTACATCGCGGCGGCCTGCCTGCGCTCCAGCGGGTCCTCGGCGTCGCGGATCAGCCCGGCCAGTTCGGTCGAGCCGGCCCGGCCCGGCCGGCCGGGCCAGCGGGTGACGGCGCGGTCGACGAGCAGGGAGAGGGAGTCGGAGCGGGAGACGCCGCGCTTCGACAGCAGTGCGACGGGCAGCGCGTCGTCGGAGAAGAGCCAGCGGCGCAGGTGGGAGGTGCCCGCGTAGGGCCAGGTGCCGGACATTCCGCGGGCCGGGGGCGGCGGTTTGCGGATGCCCGCCATGGCGTCCTGCCCGAGGGCCCGGATCGTCCGGGTCGCGCTGTCGTGGGGGATGTCGGCGCCGGCGGCGGGTTTGTAGACCGAGCGCTCGGTGGAATGCACCGGGCGTGCCGCGACGATTTCGGCAAGCAGCCGGGAGTCCGATACGCCGACCTTGTCCGGGTCGATGCGGAAGACCTTCTCGTCCCGGTCCAGCAGCTCCTGGATTCGCGGGGCGAACGCGAGGGAATGGCTGGGGGCGACTGCCGTCGACATTTCTTCCACGGGAATCCTGCCTCCATTTCGAAATGTCCGGGGAGCGGCGGCTGCGGGGAGGGGGGAGATTGTGCCGAGGGTGCGGAACGGGACCGGCGGGGGCGCGGCCGACCCTTGCCCCCGCCGGTGAACTGCCACGTCAGATGACGTGCGGGACCCACGAGTAGTTCGCGAGGTCCTGCTCCTTCTTGAACTTCTTGACGAGGGCCTTGATCATCTTCATGACTGTTCTCCATTCCGGGGATTGCGGCTGCGGCGAAACCGCCGCAGTCCGAGCCATCGGTGGTATTCGGCATTCCGGCGCCAGAAGCCGAACGGGTTCAGCTGTCTCGGACCCTAACCGAAAGTTCGATGCCCGGACACCCCTCCGGCAGAGAATTATGCGATCTCTGCACCGCGTTAACACCGCTATTCGGTTGCCAATCGTTATAACCCCTTTGAACCCCGAGGTGGGGGAGTATGCCGGGGCCGTGAACGCGGGCAGGGCCCCGCGGAGGTCGCGGGGCCCTGCTGCGTGAGCGGGAACGTCGTGGCGCGTGCGGCGCCCGTACGGTCGGTCAGTTGTAGGTCGTGGTGACGGTCACGCCGCCGAAGCCCTGCTGACCGTAGAGGCTGAAGAAGACGTACCCGGCCGGCGGGTTGGTGATGGTCAGGGTCTCGCCGTTGTCGGCGTGGGCGGACTTGGCCGTGTACGAGCCGGTGGTGGCCCAGGAGCCGGCGTTGTAGTAGAGGTCGGCGTTGCCGGTGCCCCCGCTGGTGGTGATGGTCAGCTGCTTCACGCCGGCCGGCAGGTTCAGGAAGCTGTAGCTGTAGTTGCCGGTGGTGGCGGCCACGTTGTCGCGGCGGCAGTTCTTGTCGTACTGCCGGGCGTCGGTGGCGGTGCAGAGCGGGGCCTTGGGCTGCTCGGTGGTGGGCAGCGAGCCGCAGTTGTCGGCGGCGCAGGCCTTCAGCCAGGTGGCGAAGTCGGCGTCGTACGTGGTGCCGATGGTGGTCTTCAGCAGGGTGCGGGCGCCGTTCCAGTCACCCGCGCGGTACTTGGCGAGCAGCGCGTCGACGTCCTGCGGGTGCGACTGGAGCATGTAACGGACGGCCAGGTAGCCCCAGTTGTAGACGCGGGTGGAGTCCGCGTTGTCGTAGGTGGTGTCGAACAGGGTGCTCAGGGCGTAGGTGCCCTTGCCGGCCTGGGCGACGGCGTCGTCGTAGTGGGCGCCGCGGTAGCTGTAGGAGACGTACTCGGCGAGGCCCTCGACCCACCAGATGGTCGGGGTGGTCATGCCGGCCTCGAAGTCGCCGTACATGTCGTAGCGGCCGTCGAGGTAGTGGGTGTACTCGTGGTTGAGGTTCCAGATCTGGAACTGGGGGCGCAGCCAGGAGGCCTCGTGGGCGATGAAGCGGGCCTGGTTGCCGGCCTTGGCCGGGTCGCCCTCCTCGTACATGCCGCCGTTGTCGACCTCGATCTTGTACATCTCCCAGGCGTACAGGCTGTAGTTGTAGTAGTCGTCGAAGACGACCACCTCGAGGTTGGTGTTGTTGTCGTTCGGGACCGGACCGTTGTCCTTGACGACCTTGTGGAAGAACGCGTCCTGGTTGACCAGGCTGGTACAGGTGTCGGCGAGCTGCTGCGCGGTCATCTCCTGCGCGCGGATCCGCAGGTTGGCGTTGCAGGTGTGGTCGACGGGCAGCACCAGCGGGACGAGCTTGGCGGGCACGTCACAGGTGCCGTAGTAGGAGCAGTTGCCGGCGTCCTTCTTCTCCGTGAACCAGAGCAGGTTCATGGTGAGCGGACCGGTGTTGCCGACCAGCGGGTAGCGGTTGATCAGGTCCTTGAGGATCGGCCGGCCCTGGGCGCGCAGCGTGTCGTTGGCGACCAGGTTGCCGAGCTGGATGCCGACCTTGGTGACCACGTCGCCGCCGTCGATCAGGCTGCTGTTGCGGGTGACGAAGGAGGACACCGTGGTGGCGAAGGACGGGTCGGTCTGGAGGGCGGAGACGAACTCCGGCAGGTCGAAGCCGCGCTCGATGACGGTCTCGGTGTTGGCGACGGCGCTGGTCATCGCGGCGGGCCAGCTGCCGGTGTAGTCGTTCAGCAGCCGCTTGACGACGCCGGTGTAGCGGGCGTTCTCCTGGGCGCTGTCGATCAGGGTGACGGCCTCGGCGAGGGTGGCGCCGTTGGCGTCGGTGGCGTCCTTGCTGTGCGGGGCGGCGTAGAAGGCGTCCAGCGCGCCGCGGATGGCGGTCTTGAGGCTGTCGCCGTACGGGCCCACGGCGTCCTTGTTGTACCACTGCACGTAGTAGCCGGCCCGCAGGAAGAGCACCAGCTGCCCGGCGGAGGTGGAGTTGTCGCCGGGGTAGGTGGCGGCGGTGTCGCGCAGGGCGTTGGCGACGGTGACCATCTGGGCCTCGTTGAAGGCGGCCTTGGCGTCGTTGCCGGTGACCTGGAACAGCGTGTTGACGCAGTCCAGCCCGGCGGTCTTGACCTGCTGGACCAGCGCGGCACCGGACTTGCCGGTGAAGGCGGAGACGTCGCAGGCCGCGGCGGTGAGCGACCGCGCCGACGCGGCGGCGCCGACGGAGCTGCCCGCCGTCGGGGCGGTGGCCTTGGCCTGCGGGTCCGAGACGAGCGGGCGGTCGTCCTTGGGGGTGTCGGGCGACTTGGGCACGGGGATCGTGCGCGGCGAGGCCTTCCCGGCCGAGGTGGCGGGCTTGCCGGCCGGGGTGGCCGAGGGGGTCTCGGTGGCGTGTGCCGCCGGTGCGAACAGGCCGAGTGAGAGGAGGAGGGCGGTGCCGAGCGCGGGGAGTCCGCGCACGCCGTCCTTCGCTATCGAGGAGGAACGCATCTGTGGGGGCCTCCGGGACCGTTGAGGGTGGGGGTGGCCGTGCGGCGTGGGGCGCACGGGACTTGCTGTGTGACATGTAAAATGGCACAACGCTGAACGCGGAGGGAAGCCCCCGAGAACGGATTGCCGGTCGGCGAGACCGAAACGTTGTCAGAACGGCGCCCGGGATCGGCTCGTGGGCCTGTTCACCGGGCCTGTCCGCCGGGTCTGTTCACCCGACTCGGGTCCGGCCCCGGGCTCGCCCCCGGCCTGTTGCCGAGTCGGCCTGCTCCCGGGCCCTCGTCCGCGCCCGCCTGCTGCCGGTCCCCGCCCGGGCCGGTTCGGGAGCGGCCGGCGCGTCAGCGGCCGGCGCGTCAGGCCCGGACGAGCGGCCGCGGGGTGAGCGCCGCGAACTCCAGCGGCGCCGACGGGTCCACCGAGAGGTCGGCCGGGGCGGACTCCGCGCCCGCGCGCACCAGCAGGTCCCCGACCGCGGCCACCATCGCGCCGTTGTCGGTGCACAGCCGCAGCGGCGGCACCCGCAGAGCGATCCCGGCCGCCGCGCAACGCTGTTCGGCCAGTTCCCGCACCCGGGAGTTGGCCGCGACCCCGCCGACCACGACCAGGGTGCCGATCCCGTGGTCCGCGCAGGCCCGGACCGCCTTGCGGGTCAGCACGTCCGCGATCGCCTCCTGCAACGCGGCCGCCGCGTCCGGCACGTTCGGCTCCCGCCGGGCCTCGACCCAGCGGGCGGCGGCGGTCTTCAGGCCGGAGAAGGAGAACGCGTACGGGTCGTCCCGCGGCCCCGTCAGCGGACGCGGCAGCCGGACGGCCGACGGGTCGCCCGTGCGCGCGGCGCGGTCGATCGCCGGGCCGCCGGGGTAGGGGAGCCCCAGGATCCGGGCGACCTTGTCGAAGCACTCGCCGGCCGCGTCGTCCAGGGTGTCGCCGAGGTGGACGATCGGGTCCCGGGCCAGGTCGCGGACCAGCAGCAGCGAGGTGTGGCCGCCGGAGACGATGAGCACCACGCAGGGATCGGGCAGCGGCCCGCCGTCCAGGGTGGCCGCGGCGACGTGCCCGGCGAGGTGGTGCACGCCGTACAGCGGGACGCCCAGCGAGAAGGCGTACCCCTTGGCGGCGGCCACGCCCACCTGGAGCGCCCCGGCCAGGCCCGGACCGGTGGTCACCGCGACGGCGCCGACGTCCTCCAGGGTGAGCCCGGCCCGGTCCAGCGCCTCCTGGACCACGGGCGCCATCGCGTGCACGTGCGCCCGGGCGGCGATCTCGGGCACCACCCCGCCGTAGCGGGCGTGCTCGTCCATCGAGGAGGCGACCGCCTGCCCGAGCAGCACGCCGTCGCGCACCAGGCCCGCGCCCGTCTCGTCGCAGGAGGACTCGATGCCCAGCACCACCGGCGACCCTGTCACAGTCACTCACCCTTGTCGGTCATTACGCGGAACGACGACCATTGTGCCCGACGAGACGTGAGGAATAAGCAGGAGCCCATGCTTCGTTCTTGCAACTGATACGCAATAGTGTTGTCCCGGCACGATCACCACCGTTCAACCCGCCGAAAGGGGCCGTGTCCTGATGGGCACCTACTCGCTTCCCGACCTGCCGTACGACTACTCCGCGCTGGAGCGGGCGATGTCGGCCGAGATCCTGGAGCTGCACCACTCCAAGCACCACGCCGCGTACGTCAAGGGCGCCAACGACACCCTGGAGCAGCTGGCCGAGGCCCGCGACAAGGAGCAGTTCGGCGGCCTGGTCGGCCTGCAGAAGACCTTCGCCTTCCACCTGTCGGGCCACGTCCTGCACTCGCTGTTCTGGCAGAACCTCTCGCCCGAGGGCGGCGACCGCCCCGACGGCGAGCTGGCCGACGCCATCACCGAGCACTTCGGCAGCTTCGAGGCCTTCAAGAAGCAGCTCACCAACGCCACCACCGGCGTGCAGGGCTCCGGCTGGGGCATCCTCTCCTGGGAGCCGCTCGGCAAGCGCCTGATCGTCGAGCAGGTCTACGACCACCACGGCAACGTCGGCCAGGGCACCACCCCGCTCCTCGCCTTCGACGCCTGGGAGCACGCCTACTACCTGCAGTACCGCAACGTCCGCCCGGACTACGTCACCCGCCTGTGGGACGTCGTCAACTGGCAGGACGTCTCGGACCGCTTCGCGGCCGTCAAGAGCGCCTGACCCGCATCGGGTGACACAGGGCCCCGGACCGGTCGGGCGGTCCGGGGCCTTCCCCTGAACGGGTGCTCCTGAGGCGGGAGTTGACGTCTGCGGCGCTGCTACACTCCGCCGCAGGCTGGACGCCACCCGCCGTTCGCCTGCCGGTCGCGCGCGCTCCCTACGCTCGCTCGGACCACTGCCGGTGACCGGCCGGCGACGGCCGTCCGGCCCGTCCGCTGCTGCTGCCGCCGCTGAGCGAAAGGGCGCCCGATGGCCCCGCGACTCTCCCTCGTCGTCCCGATCTACAACGTCGAGCGCTACCTCCGGGAATGCCTGGACTCCATCGCGGCGCAGACCTTCCGGGACTTCGAGTGCGTCATGGTCGACGACGGCTCGACCGACGACGGCCCGGCCGTCGCCCGGGCCCACGCCGACCGGGACCCGCGCTTCCGGCTGGTCCGCCAGGACAACCAGGGCCTCGGCGCCGCCCGCAACACCGGCTGGCGCCACCTCACCCCCGGCACCGAGTACCTGGCCTTCGTCGACAGCGACGACACCCTCCCGCCGCACGCCTACCAGCTGATGATCGACACCCTGGACGGGACCGGCTCCGACTTCGCCGCCGGCAACGCCATGCGGCTGCGCACCACCGGCCTCAGCCCCTCCCACGCCCACCGCCGCCCGTTCCGTGAGACCCGGCTGCGCACCCACATCGGCGAACTGCCCGCCCTGGTTACCGACCGCACCGCCTGGAACAAGGTCTACCGGCGCTCCTTCTTCGACGGCGCCGGCCTGCTCTACCCCGAGGGCATCCTCTACGAGGACGCCCCGGTCAGCGTGCCCCACCACTTCCTCGCCGACCGCGTCGACGTGCTCGCCGAGCCGATCTACCACTGGCGCGTCCGCGAGGACGGCGACCTCTCCATCACCCAGAAGAAGACCGACCCGCGGGGCCTGGTCGACCGGGTCCGCTCGATGGAACTCGTCCGCGAGTGGCTGCTCGCCCGCCCCGAACCCGCCTTCGCCGACCACCTGCGCGCCTACGACCGCAACTGCCTGGTCGAGGAGATCCCGATGTTCTTCTGGACCGTCCCCGACGGCGACCGCGCCTACCGCGCCGCCTACCAGCAGCACGTCGCCCGCCTCCTGCGGGCCATCGGCCCCGAGCACCTGGCCGCCCTGAACCCCCAGCTCCGGCTCAAGTACCGCCTCACCCTCGCCGACTCCATGCCCGGCTTCGTCGCCGTCCAGCGCGCCCACCGCCTCGCCCGCCGCACCCGCCAGGCCCTCCGCCGCTGAGCCGGGGACCGCTGGGCGGGCGGTTCGGCGGTTCAGTGCTTCAGCCGTTCAGTGCTTCTGCGGGACGGCGGTTCGGTAGGTACGGGCGGACGGCGGTTCCGCGGGGACGGCGGCTCAGCGGACGGGACCGGCGCGGTCGGCGCTGTGCAGGAGGACGGGCAGGGCGGCGGCCAGCCGGTCCTGCGGGTCGTGCCGGTCGTACGGGTCATGCTGGTCGGGCCGGGCGGCGAACGGCAGCCGCAGGCGGCTGCGGAAGCCGTCGACGGCGGAGAAGGCGGGCCCGGGCACCACCAGGACCCCGGCCCGGCGGGCCAGTTGGGCGGTGGCCTCGGCGTCGGTGCCGGGGAGCTCGACCCAGAGCGCGGAGCCGCCGGCCGGCCGCTCCCAACGCCAGTGCGGCGCCTGCGCGGTGAGCAGCCGCTCGGCCGCGGCGAGGCGTTCGCGCAGCTGCGCGCGGCGCCGGGCCCGCGCCTCCGGCAGCCCCTGGAGCAGCCGCACCGCGAGCAGCTGCTCCACCACCGGGCAGGAGAGGTCGACGGACTTGCGGAGCTCGGCCAGGCGGTGGATGACCGGGCGGGAGGCGCGGATCCAGCCCAGCCGCAGGCCGCCCCAGTAGAGCTTGGAGAGGGTGCCGATGGTCGCGGCCGTGCCGTCCGGCAGCTGAGCGGCGAGCGGGGGCGGCGCGCCGTCCTCGGACAGGGACAGCTCCGCGTACGCGTTGTCCTCGACGGTGTACAGGCCGCGCTCGGCCAGGACGGCGGCCCAGGCCCGTCGGGTGGGCGCGCTCATGGCGCGTCCGGTCGGGTTGTGCACGGCCGGCTGGAGGTACACCAGGCGCGGGCGGATCCGGCCGGTCAGCCGGGCCAGGGCGGCGGGCCCGTCCTCGTGCCCGTCGGTGGCGCCGGCCGCGCCGGGGCGGGAGCCGTACGCGGGCAGCGGCACCAGGCGTGCGCCCCGGGCGCGTAGTGCCTCCAGGGCGCCCCGGTAGGTGGGGTCCTCGACGACCACGGTGTCGCCCGGCTCGACCAGCCCCTGGGTGATCAGCCAGAGTGCCTGCTGGGACCCGGCCGTGACCAGGATCTGGTCCGGCGAGGTCGGCAGGCCGTCCGCGCGGTACTGCTCGGCCAGCAGCTCGCGCAGCCGCGGCAGCCCGTACGGGAGGTAGCCGTCACCGGCGAGTGCGGCGGAGAGGTCCCGGCCGGACAGCGAGTCGAGGGCGTCCGCCACGGCGGGCAGGCCCTCCAGCGCCCCGCTGGAGAGGTCGACGACGCCGTCCCGGGTGCCGAAACTGGCGAGCCGCCCCTCGCCGACGGGCTCGCCGACCGCCCCCGAGGCGCGCAGCCGCGAGCCGCTGCCGTGCCGGCTCTCCAGCCGCCCCTCCGCCTCCAGCAGCCCGTACGCGGAGGTGACGGTGGAGCGGCTGACCCCGAGGGCCGAGGCCAGCGCCCGCTGGGAGGGCAGCGCGGTGCCGGGGGCCACGTCCCCGCGCTCGGCCAGCTCGCGCAGCGCGTCCGCGAGCAGCCGCGGCAGGGCCCCCGGACCGTCGGCGGCCCAGCCGGTGAGCAGGCGCGACAGGCGGGTGGCGGGGATCCGGTCCATGCCGTCCATGATGCCCCGGTGGCCCGGGCCGCCGTCCGGTCCGGTGCTCTGTCCGGTGGTTGGCCTGGTGGTCGGTCCGGTGACCGGGCCGGACGGCAGGCCACTTGCCCGCAAGTGGTCTTTGCCGCCGCCCAGGCCCCGCCGGATGATCGGGGAACCGTCCGTTCAAAGGAGCAGGGACATGGCGACCGTCGTACTGGTCGGGACACTGGACACCAAGGGCGCGGAGTACGCGTGGCTCGCCGAGCGGCTGCGGGAGGACGGCTGCGAGGTGGTCATGGTCGACGCCGGCGTGCTGCCGCCGCCCCCCGGCACGCCCGCCGCCGACCTCGGCCCGGAGGAGGTCGCCCGTGCCGCCGGACACGACCTGGCGGCGCTGCGCTCCGCGGGCGACCGCGGGGCGGCCGTGACGGCGATGGCTCAGGGCGCCGAGCGGCTGGTCGGCGAGCTGTACCGGTCGGGTCGGCTGCACGCCGTCCTGGCGGTGGCGGGCAGCGGCGGGTCGTCCATCGCGGCCCGCGCGATGCAGGCGCTGCCGGTCGGCGTGCCCAAGCTGCTGGTGTCCACCATGGCGGGCGGGGACGTGGCACCGTACGTGGGCAGCAGCGACGTCACCCTGATGTACAGCGTGGTGGACGTCGCGGGCATCAACTCGGTGTCCTCGCTGATCCTCGGGAACGCGGCGGCGGCCGCCGCGGGCATGGCCGTCCGGCACGAGCGGGTGCTGGCCGCCCCGCGGCCGCACGGCCGCCCGCTGGTCGGCGCCAGCATGTTCGGCGTGACCACGCCCGCGGTCGACGCCGCCCGCGAGCGCCTGGACGAACTCGGCTACGAGGTCCTGGTGTTCCACGCCACCGGGGTCGGCGGCCGGGCGCTGGAGAAGCTGGCCGCGGGCGGATTCCTGGCCGGCGTCCTGGACCTGACCACCACCGAACTCGCGGACGAACTCGTCGGCGGCGTGCTCAGCGCCGGGCCCGACCGGCTGACCGCGGCCGGGCGGGCCGGCATCCCCCAGGTGGTCGCGCCGGGCGCGCTGGACATGGTCAACTTCGGCCCCCGGGAGACCGTCCCGGAGCGCTTCGCCGGGCGCCGGCTGCTGGTCCACAACCCCACCGTGACCCTGATGCGCACCACCGCCGAGGAGATGTCCGCCGTCGGCGCCGACCTCGGGCGCAAGCTCGACGCGGCGCGCGGCCCGGTGACGGTGCTCTGGCCGCTCGGCGGGGTGTCCGCCGTGGACGCGCCGGGCGGGCCGTTCCACGACCCGGAGGCCGACCGGGCCGGTCTGGCGGCGCTGCGCTCGGCGCTGGCCGGCGGACCGGTCGAACTGCGCGAGCTGGACGCCCACCTGAACGACCCGGCCTTCGCCGTCGCGGCCGCCGACCGGCTGCACCAGCTGATCACCGCGCACGCCTGACCCGTTGCCGTTACCCCCCCACTGAACGAGGAGCCCACCGTGAACCGCACCGAAGCCCTGGCCCGCCTGACCGCGCAGATCACCGCCGGGAAGCCGGTCATCGGGGCCGGCGCCGGCACCGGCCTGTCCGCCAAGTGCGCGGAGGCCGGCGGCGTCGACCTGCTGATCATCTACAACTCGGGCCGCTACCGGATGGCCGGCCGCGGCTCGCTGGCGGGCCTGATGCCGTACGGCGACGCCAACGCCATCGTGCTGGAGATGGCGGGGGAGGTGCTGCCGGTGGTCCGCGAGGTGCCGGTGCTCGCCGGGGTGTGCGGCACCGACCCGTTCCGGATCATGGGCAACTTCCTGGACCAGCTGAAGGCCGTCGGCTTCACCGGGGTGCAGAACTTCCCGACGGTCGGACTGATCGACGGCACGTTCCGAGCGAACCTGGAGGAGACCGGGATGGGCTTCGGGCTGGAGGTCGACATGATCCGCCAGGCCCACGAGCGCGAACTGCTCACCGCCCCCTACGTGTTCGACCCGGAGCAGGCCGCCGACATGGCCCGGGCCGGCGCGGACGTGCTCGTCCCGCACGTCGGGCTCACCACCAAGGGCTCCATCGGCGCGGCCACCGCGCTCACCCTCGACCAGGCGGCGGCCGCCGTGCAGGAGATGCACGACGCCGCCAAGCGGGTCAACCCGGAGATCATCGTGCTCTGCCACGGCGGCCCGATCGCTGAACCCGAGGACGCCCGTTACGTTCTGGAGCACACCACGGGGATCGCCGGGTTCTTCGGCGCCTCCTCGATGGAGCGGCTGCCCACCGAACGCGCCATCACGGAGCAGGCCCGCGCGTTCAAGTCCCTGCCGCTGGGCTGAGCACGGGCGGGACGGCGGCACCCTCACGGACGGGGGCGCCGCCGCGCCCTCCCCAGCCGTCGGAAAACCCGATGCCGGCGCGGCCCGACCCTGCCATGCTGGCCTGCCATGAGCTACGAACTCCTGCTCCTCGGCGGCGGATCGGGCGTCGGGAAGTCGACCGTCGGCTTCGAGGTCTCGGAGGTGCTGCGGGCGCGCGACACGGCGCACTGCCTCATCGAGGGGGACTTCATGGACCAGATCCACCCCGCCCCCGACGGCGACCCCCACCGCACGGCGATCACCGAACGGAACATCGCCGCCGTCTGGGCGAACTACGCCGCCCTCGGACAGCGCCGCCTCGTCTACACCAACACCGTGAGCATCCTCGAAGCGCCGATGATCGGCCGCGCCATGGGCGGCGGTCCGGTCCGGGCCATCTGCGTCCTGCTCACGGCGCGGAAGGAGACCGTACGACGGCGGCTCGCCCAGCGCGAGACCGGCTCCCAACTGGCCGCCCACATCGAGCGGAGCCTGTTCATGGCGCGGCACCTGGACGAACGGGCACCGGCCGGCACGGTCCGCGTCCCGACGGACGACCGGTCGGTCGAGGACATCGCCCAGGACGTCCTCCGGGCCGCCGCCTGGTAGCGGCGGAACCCCGCAAAACGGTTGGCAGGGTGCCGCCCGCCCCGGTCAGAATGGACGGATGATCGCCGCCGCGCCACAGGGCCCCGTCCAGCCGCCACCCGTCGTCACCGAGCTCGCGGCCGGACGGCCGGTACGGGCCGTCTGGGAGAACGAACTCGGCGGACTGACCTTCCAGCTCGGCCACGGCGACACCCGGCAGTTCGTGAAGTGGACGCCGGCCGGCAGCGGCACCGGTATCGATCTCGCGGCGGAGGCGGTCCGCCTGCGCTGGGCCTCGAGGTTCGCCGTGGTGCCACCGGTCGTCGCCGAAGGCGCCGACGAAACCGGATCCTGGCTCGTCACCCAGGGCCTGCCCGGCCGGTCGGCAGTGGACGAGCACTGGAAGCGCGACCCCGCCACCGCCGTCCGCGCCATCGGCGCCGGCCTGCGGGCGCTCCATGACGCACTGCCCGTCGCGGACTGCCCCTTCGACTGGTCCGCCGAAGCACGCCTGACGAACGCCCGGGCCAAGGCGGAAGCGGGCCGCACCGACCCGGCCGACTGGCCGGAGGAACTACGCCACCACGGCACCGTCGAACGCGCCCTGGCCGCCCTCGCCGACATCCCCCCGATCGACCGCCTCGTCGTCTGCCACGGCGACGCCTGCGCCCCCAACACCCTGATCGGCGACGACGGCACCCCCACCGGCCACGTCGACCTCGGCACCCTCGGCCTCGCCGACCGCTGGGCCGACCTCGCCATCGCCACCTGGAGCACCCAGTGGAACTACGGCCCGGGCTGGGAGAAGCCCCTGCTCGACGCCTACGGCATCGCCCCCGACCCGGAGCGGACCGCCTACTACCGGCTGCTGTGGGAACTGACGGACTGAGCGCCGAGACCGCCAGGCGGCAGCCGGTCTTTGACAGTCGATTCCGCGATGATGTGAGGTGCGCGACACGTGGGCGTGATGTCCGACATCCTGAGAGCGTTCCCGGGATCCCTCGACGGGGCGACCGGCCTGACTCGGGAGCAGATCTCCTTGGTCGAGCAGGACCAGGGAGTCCCCCTCCCCGATGACTACCGGGAGTTCCTGGAACTCGCCGGCGGCGGCGGATTCCACCCGCTGCGCGGGGAGACGTACGCGTTCCCGGAGCTCCTGGGAATCAAGGAGTACGCCCGGGAGATCCTGGAGGAGGCGGCTCCGCGGGAGTCGCTCGACGGCTGCGTCGTGTTCATGGGCCACCAGGGCTACATCTACTCCTTCATCGGCCCGGCCGAGAAGGACGGGAGGACGTACGAGGTCGCCGAAGGCCACGACGGCGTGCACGAGGGCGCGCCCTCCTTCGCCGCTTTCATCCGCGGGACGCTGTGGGCCTCATACCGGTGACGGTTGCCTCAGGGAACGACCGGCCGTGGTCGAGCGATGCGGCGGGCGCGTCCGGCTGCCACCGCAGCCGGACGCGCTCAAGAGGCACCGGCTGTTCCGGAACCCAGCGCCGAGGGGGCGAGAAGGGTGTGCCCGGGAGCGGGTGCGGTCCTACCGCAAGGGCCACCCGTTCGCCGGATGGTCGAGCCAGGCGGTGTGCCCCTCGGGCGTGACGGTCAAGCCGAACCGGTCCGGCCCGGGGCGGTCGTTGTCGAGCCACCAGCGGTGAGCGGCCTCGACTTCCTTCCACACCTGGCGCGGGCCGTGCTGCCATACCGTGTAGCGCTCGGTGTTCTCGGTGCCGTCCCAGTCGACGGCCGCCCAGGAGCCGCCGTCGGTCGTTGCCACCCAGAGGCGGGTCACCACGCCCTCGACTTCGGGCCCGTGGTGCCAGGCGTACCAGAGGTCGCCGAGGCGGTGGCCGAGGGCGAACTGGGTCTCGAAGGCGGAATCGGCGACGGCCCACGGGTCGAGGGCGGTCGTGGATTCCGTCGGCACGTGCTCGTCCATGACGACGTCCCGGAAGAGCCGGAGGCCGAGGCGTTGGGTGCGCATCAGCATGAAGGCGCTGTCGGGGGTGTAGCGGCCGGTGGCGGTCCCGTCGTCGCCGACGGTGAGGCGGAGCAGGCCACCGCAGATCCAAGGGTTTTCCCACGGGGTGAGAACCACTCCACCGGGCCTGGTCTGACGGACCCAGTCGTAGGGGACTCGTTTGACAGAACACGTCGCCATCACGCGGTCGTAGGGGCCTTGAACGCTCCATCCCACGCTGCCGTCACCGTGGACGACGGTGGGGGCGTAGCCATTGGCCTTGAGGTTGGACCGGGCGAGCTCGACCACGGCGGGGTCGAGCTCGATCGTGGTCACGTTGGTGTCGCCCAGCCGGTGGGAGAGGAGGGCGGCGTTGAAGCCGGTTCCGGTGCCGATCTCCAACGCCCTCATTCCCGGTGCGAGGTCCAGGAGTTCGAGCATTCTGAAGACGATCGACGGGGCGGAGGCGGAGGAGGATGGGAGGGTGTCGGACGGGTCCTCCGCATCCTGCCCGTCGTTGATCTGCGTGACCACGGGTTCGTCCGCATACGCGGCGCCCCACCACCGGTCGGGCTCGCGTTCACGATCGCACAGGGCGAGAGTGTCGCCGACGGGACCCAGCCAGACACGGGCAGGGAGGAAGCGGTGGCGCGGAGTCGCGTAGGCCGCCTTACGCCACTCCGGTGCCGGCTCATGTCCGAGGAAGCGGGAGACAGCGTGGAGCAGGCCGCGCACGGCGGCCTGCTCGCGGGCGCTCGACTGAGTCGTCACTTGTCCTTCTCGCTGCCCTTGCCGTGCTTTCCGGTCTTCGACCCGGACGAGGTGTCCGACGTCGACTTGCTCGTGTTGAAGTCCTTGTTGCCGGCGTGCTTGCCCTGACCGCCGTCGTTGGAACCGCTGCCGCCGCCGGAGCTGCCGCCCTTGCCGAGGCCCCATCCCATGGGATTCTCCTACCTGCTCGTGGTGGTCGTCGTGGTGCTGCTGCCGGTCTGTCCACTCACCGGCATGTCGGGCCCGGGCCCCGGCGGCGCCGGCGGCCTCGGGGGTTTGGAAAACGGCGTGATCATGGTTCGGTTCCTCGTGCCGGTGGTGGCTGACCCAGAGCGGGAGCTCTGTCACGACAGGACGGTAGGGGGTACTTCACCAGCCCGTGGTGCGTGTTTCTCATGGTTTCGCGGACGCCGGGGGCTGCTTCTCGGTGCTTCTCAGATTGCACCCAACGCATGGCGGGCGGCCGCTAGGACGTGGCGCGCGTCCGTTCCGGTCACGGTCACCTGTTCGTACAGCTCCCATGCCCGGAGATAGAGCGCCACATCCGCCTGGTCGTCGAGGTGGAGTGAGGCGTTGATCGTCTCAACGGTCACGAACGACCGGTCGTGGATCCAGAATCCGTGACGGAGCGAAAGTGGCAGCGTTGCAGAGAACGGGATGATCGCGATGCTCACCGTGTCGAGGCCGATCAGGCCGTCGAGTCTGTCGAGCTGCAACCGGAGCATGTCCGGAGGGCAGACTCTGGCGTGCAGCGCGCCTTCCCAAACGATGAAGCGGAAGCATCGACCGGACTCGTAGAGCAGTTCTTGCCGACGCATTCGTTCACGGAGGGCTTCGTCCGTGTCCCTGGGCGACTGATGCAATGCGGCGGCGTGTAGGACGTGACGCGCGTAGTCGGGTGTCTGGAGCAGCCCGGGTACGACAGTCGGCTCGTAGGCCCGGACGATATGCGCGCTACGTTCCTCCATGCCGGCCTCACGCTGTACGTGCTGATGGCCGCCGGCCAAGCGACGGCGCCACGAGCGGTAGTGCGTCTCCAGACCCGCGAGGTCACTTCGGAGCGCGTCCGACAGATCCGTGCGCCCGGTAGCTTCGGCCCATGCGGCCAGGTCGGCGGTGGTGGCAGTCTGCCGACCGTTCTCCAGCTTGCTGATCTTCGAGTGGGGCCATCCCAGTCGGCTCGCCATCTCGCGGCCGGTGAGACCAGCATCGGCGCGCAGCCGATGAAGCCGCGCGCCGAGCGCCTCACGAGCCCGCTGGAAGTCGCTCACGCCCGGGGCGGAACCTGCTGGGTGAAGTCCGCGCGGGGGACGGCAGAATGCCAGGACCGATCCCGGATCCGGCATGCCTCCAGAACTGCCTCGGGGCTTTCGATCAGTTCGGCCCCGAGGTAGTTGTCACCCGCGTCGAAGTGCATCTCCAGCAGCGACGTGGAGTCGAACAGCCAGAAGTCACGCTCGGGCAGGTCGAGCTGTCGCGCCGTGGCACGCGGCAGGTGCCGAATGTCCTCGCCTGCCTGGACGTTGGCCCATCCGACGGCGAGCAGGTACGCCTGTCCGTCGGTCATCGGGAGGTCCGCGACCCGGACCCGCTCGACACGCTTCCCGGCCGCGACCTGAGCCGTGATGTTACGACACCAGGGCCGGTGCGGGTCCGTCTGCGGATCCTCGCCACGGGCCCATCGCTGAAAGCCGAGACCCTGTCGATCCGAGGCGTAGCCGCGGCGGCTCTCCAGGCGCCAAGCGGAGCGGGTGAACCCTTCGTCGAAGAAGTGGTCGAACCGGTCATCGCTGATGTAGGCCATGCTCAGTCCTTGGGGGAATAGCGGATGAGGAGGTCACGAGGAACGACGACGAAGGTCTCACCCGGCAGGACATCACGAAGTTGGGCGAGGGCCTCGGGGTCGGTGAGACGGTGGCCCTGGACGACGATGTCGCCCGTCTCGGTCTCGTAGAGAGTCGGGCACTTTCCGTCTTCGCTACTGCTGCCGAGGAACGTGAGTTTCATCAGTGGACTCCTTCTCGTCTGCTGGGAAACCAGAATGCAGTCAGGCGGTCGGTTCGTGGGACGGTTCGGAAAGAACTCAGGCTGAGGAGTGAAGGAAGCGTCGTGGAAACCGGAGTGGTGAAGTGTCACAGCTTGCAATCCGACAACATCCATTGTGCGACCCGTCACGCCGTGGCGTTCGCCCGCTTGGCCAGTTTCACCAGTTCCGATGGCGCGCTCCGGCCGGCGATGAGGATGAGTTCACGGATCGTTGCTCGGGCCGCTCCGTGGGTTCGGATGCTTTCGGGTGCCAGTTCCTCGGCGCGGAGGAGGCAGTCGATGGCGTCGCCGAGGTGGCGTCGCTGAGCGTGTGCTCGTCCGAGGTCGATCAGGAGTCTGGACCTCCGCTCGGGAGAGAGGCGCCCGGGGTCGATTCGCAGGCCCACATCCAGTGCCTCGCCTGCGTCGCCGAGATCGACCGCCGTCGAGACGGCATGGATCTCGACGTTCGTCGGGCCGAATTCGAGGTTGAAGTCGTTCCGGTCCTCGCCGAGTTGCCCGGCGACCTCTCGGGCGTTGCCGATCTCCTTCCGTGCCTGCTCGCGTTGGCCGCTGCGGGCGGCGGCCAACGCGAGGATCAGATGCAGCGACCCGAGAACCGAAAGTGCTTCCGGCGGCGGGTCGGTCACTGGGAGGTGTGCCCGAAGGGCGGCTACGGCGTTCCCGGCTGTGTGGTCCGCCTGGTCCAGCCGCCGTAGCCGGACGAAGACATGGGCCAGTCGGTAGATGCCGGCGAAGACGTGCAGTGGTTGCCCGGATTGCTCGGCAGATCGGATCGCCCGATCGGCGGCTACCCATGCCGCATCGGCCTCGTCCTGGCGGACGAAGGCTGCTGCGACCGCCTGGTATGCCTGGCTGAGTAGCAGATGGATCTCGACGCTCCCGCCATCAGCGACACGTGCCGCCCCTTCCAGGCGCGGTAGCACTTCTGTGATGGCTGCGCTCAGCTCGGCGAACCGAGCACTGTGCGTCAGCTGCCAGAGCCGCTCGACGTCGGCGGTCAACTCGGCCATGTCGGGTGCGCCGGATCGAGGTTGCTCGGCGAGCAGAGCGTCGAGAGCGGGGTGTCCTGAGAGCGAAAGCCGGGCCAGGTCAAGGTCGTTGGACTGATCCGGGGCTGTGGATGAAGAGCTGGTGGACGCCGCCGGAGCATCAGGGCGCAGGGCTTGGACGGACACGCCGAGGCCGTCCGCCAGCATCTGAAGTACGTCGAGGCGGACCACTGGTTGGACGCCTCGTTCGACCTGCGATACCCAACTGGCCGTCCGATTGATGGCGGCGGCAAGCTGGTCCTGCCTCATTCCGCGGCTCTTGCGGAGCTGGGCGACCCGAGCTCCGAAGGCGCGCCGTTCTTCCGGACTCAACGGGCGGCCCTGTCGGTGGACGCGCCCTTGCCGGCGATCTCGTTCAGGAACGTGACCTCGAACGATTCAAGGTACTGGGCGCGTTCGGCCAGGAATCGGCGGATGTGAGGCTGGCGCTCGTGCTCTTCGAAGGCCTCACGGTCCGCGTACAGCTCGTAGAAGATCCGAACGTGGGGCTCGTTCGGTACGGCGTGGTTGACGTAGACGAGAGTGCCGGGCTCCTTGGCTCGGATGCCGTCCAGCGCTTGGTCTGCCAGCTCGTCGAAGGCGTGGGCCGCCGCAGCGTCTCGGGCAACGAAGCGCACAACAAGGCCGAATCCCATGGGTCTCCCTTCCTGGATCGCATGAGTCTCGCACGGCGCAGCGATAGAGTTGTCAGTCGCAGAAATTCTTGACTCGCAGTTTTTCTGCGACTACGTTCTGTGTTGTCACAGTGGCGAAGAGTCATGGATTGGCGTCCCTTTCGCTGCCGCCTGCCGGTAGCCACTGTCCATCTGGCGCGATGGAGGAGCTGGAGTTGTGTGCGAGCGAGGTGATCGCCAACGCGCTGGTGCACACGGGGGAGCGATGCGTCGTCTCCGTCCGCTGGCGCAGCGGGCGGGTGCGGGTGGAGGTGGCTGACCGAGGGGCGGAGCCGCAGGTCAAGGACTGCGACGAGAAGGCGACCAGCGGGCGCGGCCTGCTGCTCGTGGAGGCGCTGGCGGATGCGTGGGGGTGGTACCCGGTGAAGGTGGGCAAGGTGGTGTGGTTCGAGTTTCCCGAAACCAGCGAAGCGCCGCGCCCCACGCGGGGGTGGGGCACGGCGCTCGGTCTGCGAGGGCCAGGTCAGGCGAAGAAGGCGTCCAGGATCTGCTGGGCCGCCAGCCCCGCAGGGAGGGTGCCGGCGCGGACCTGGGATTCCAACTCCGGTGTCAGACGGCGTACTTCAGGGTTCTCGTGGAGGCGGGCGTAGAGCTGGTCGTGGACCATGGACCAGGTCCACTCGACCTGCTGGTCGCGGCGCTTCGCCGCCAGCGCGCCCGTGGCGTCGAGGACCTTGCGGTGCTGCCGCAGCCGCTCCCACAGCACGTCCAAGCCCGCCCCGTCGCGCCCGCTGCAGGTCAGCACCGGCGGGGTCCAGGCCGCGTCGGGTGCCTGCAACAGTCGCAGTGCGCCCGCGAGTTCGCGCGCCGCCGCCTTGGCGTCGGTCTCGTGCGGGCCGTCCGCCTTGTTGACGGCGATGACGTCCGCCAGTTCCAGGACGCCCTTCTTGATGCCCTGGAGCTGGTCGCCGGTCCGCGCCAGGCTGAGTAGCAGGAAGGTGTCCACCATCCCCGCCACGGCCGTCTCGGACTGGCCGACGCCCACCGTCTCGATGAGCACCACGTCGTAGCCGGCGGCCTCCATCACCACCATGGATTCCCGGGTGGCCTTGGCGACCCCGCCGAGCGTCCCCGAGGTCGGGGACGGCCGGACGAAGGCGGCGGGGTCGACGGCGAGCCGTTCCATCCGGGTCTTGTCGCCCAGGATGGAGCCGCCCGTCCGGCTCGACGTCGGGTCGACGGCGAGGACCGCGACCCGGTGGCCCTGGCCGGTGAGCATCGTCCCGAAGGTGTCGATGAAGGTCGACTTGCCGACGCCGGGCACCCCCGTGATGCCGACCCGGACGGCCCCGCCCGCGTGCGGCAGCAGCCGCTGGAGCAGCTGCTGCGCGAGCGCGCGGTGGTCGGGCCGGGTGGACTCGACGAGGGTGACGGCGCGCGCGATCCAGGCGCGCGAGCCGTCCAGTACGCCCGTCACATAGCTGTCGAGGTCGATCGTCCGCGGAGGCATGCGATCAGTCGATCACAGCTCGTGGCCGAGATCGGCCGCCAGGGACTTCAGCAGGTCGTACGCCGCCTCCGGGATGACCGTCCCCGGCGGGAAGACCGCCGCCGCGCCGGCCTCGTACAGGGCATCGAAGTCCTGCGGCGGGATGACGCCGCCGACCACGATGGTGATGTCCTCCCGTCCGGCCTCGGCGAGTTCGGCGCGCAGCGCGGGCACCAGCGTCAGGTGGCCGGCGGCCAGCGAGGAGACGCCGACGATGTGCACGTCCGCCTCGACGGCCTGGCGGGCGACCTCGGCCGGGGTCTGGAACAGCGGGCCGACGTCCACCGTGAAGCCGAGGTCGGCGAAGGCGGTGGCGATGACCTTCTGGCCGCGGTCGTGGCCGTCCTGGCCCATCTTGGCGACCAGGATGCGCGGCCGGCGGCCCTCGGCCCGCTCGAACCGCTCGACCAGGTCGCGGGTGCGCTGGAGGGGGGCCGACGGGCCCGCTTCGTCTCGGTACACACCCGAGATGGTACGGATCTGGCCGGAGTGGCGGCCGTACACCTTCTCCAGGGCGTCGGAGATCTCGCCGACGGTGGCCTTGGCCCGGGCCGCGTTGACGGCCAGGTGCAGCAGGTTGCCGTCCAGCGAACCGCCGCGCTGCGGGCCGGCCTCGGCGGCCCGGGTCAGCGCGTTCAGGGCGTCCCGGCACGCGGTCTCGTCGCGCTCCTCGCGCAGTCGGCGCAGCTTCTCGATCTGCCGTGCCCGCACGGAGCTGTTGTCGACCTTGAGCACGTCGATCTGCTCGTCGCTGTCCACCCGGTACTTGTTGACGCCGATCACCGGCTGGCGGCCGGAGTCGATCCGCGCCTGGGTGCGGGCGGCGGCCTCCTCGACGCGCAGCTTGGGGATGCCCGCGTCGATGGCCTTGGCCATGCCGCCGGCCGCCTCGACCTCCTGGATGTGCTCCCAGGCGCGGCGGGCCAGGTCGTGCGTCAGCTTCTCGACGTACGCCGAGCCGCCCCACGGGTCGATGACCCGGCAGGTGCCCGACTCCTGCTGGAGCAGCAGCTGGGTGTTGCGGGCGATCCGGGCGGAGAAGTCGGTGGGCAGGGCGAGCGCCTCGTCCAGGGCGTTGGTGTGCAGCGACTGGGTGTGGCCCTGGGTCGCGGCCATCGCCTCCACACAGGTACGGGTGACGTTGTTGAACACGTCCTGGGCGGTGAGCGACCAGCCGGAGGTCTGCGAATGGGTGCGCAGCGAGAGGGACTTGGGGTTCTTCGGGTCGAACTGCTTGACCAGCTTGGCCCACAGCAGCCGGGCGGCGCGCAGCTTGGCGACCTCCATGAAGAAGTTCATGCCGATCGCCCAGAAGAACGACAGCCGCGGCGCGAAGGCGTCCACGTCCAGCCCCACGTCGAGGCCCGCGCGCAGGTACTCCACCCCGTCGGCCAGGGTGTAGGCCAGTTCCAGGTCGGCCGTCGCACCGGCCTCCTGGATGTGGTAGCCGGAGATGGAGATCGAGTTGTACCGGGGCATCTTCTGCGAGGTGTACGCGAAGATGTCCGAGATGATCCGCATCGACGGCTGCGGCGGGTAGATGTAGGTGTTGCGGACCATGAACTCCTTGAGGATGTCGTTCTGGATGGTCCCCGCGAGCTTCTCGGGCGGTACGCCCTGTTCCTCGGCCGCGACGATGTAGAGCGCGAGGACCGGCAGCACGGCGCCGTTCATGGTCATCGACACCGACATCTTGTCCAGCGGGATGCCGTCGAACAGCTGGCGCATGTCGTAGATCGAGTCGATGGCGACGCCCGCCATGCCGACGTCGCCGGTGACCCTCGGGTGGTCGCTGTCGTAGCCGCGGTGGGTCGGCAGGTCGAAGGCGACGGACAGGCCCTTCTGGCCGGCCGCGAGGTTGCGGCGGTAGAAGGCGTTGGACTCCTCGGCGGTGGAGAAGCCCGCGTACTGGCGGACGGTCCAGGGCTGGTTGACGTACATGGTCGGGTAGGGCCCGCGCAGGTACGGGGCGACGCCCGGGTAGGTCTCCAGGAAGTCCAGGCCGGCCAGGTCGGCGCCGGTGTACAGCGGCTTGACGCCGATGCCCTCGGGGGTGTCCCAGAGCAGTTCGTCGACGTCCTTGCCGGTGGACCGGCGCCAGGCGGCCTGCCACTGGTCCTCGGTGACGCCTGAGGTGCCTGAGGTGCCTGAGTTGACGGTGGCGCCGCCGGCGCCGCCGTCCAGCTCGATTCCGGTGAAGTCGGGGATCATCGAGCCGCTCCGATCTGGTCCAGCAGGGAGGTCAGGACGGCGATCGCGTCGACTCCCGCGTAGATGAACTCGTCCACTCCTGCGGGCAGTTCGCCGAGCCGCCCGGCCAGCAGAACCCGCTCGGCGCCGGCCGCCTTGAGGGCCTCGGTGACGGGTGCGGCGTGCTCGGCGTACAGGGCGTCGCTGGAGCACAGGCAGGCGACGGTGGCGCCGGAGGCCCGGAAGGCCTCGGCGAAGGCCGCCGGGTCGACGGACTCGGCCGGCACCGTCGCGATGCCGCCGGCCTGGAACAGGTTGGCGGCGAAGGTGGTGCGCGCGGTGTGCGCGGAGGCGGTGCCGATCGAGGCGAGGAAGAGGCCCGGGCGGGCGCCGTGCGCGGCGGCGTGGGCGTCCGAGCGGTCCCGCAGCGCCTCGTAGGCCTCGGCGCGGCGCACCCGCGGGAGCCCGCCGCCGAGCCCGGCCGGGGCCGGCTCACGGACCAGCGGCTGCTCGTCCAGGTGCGGGAACTCGCTGACGCCGGTGACGGGTTCGCGCCGCTTGGCGAGGCGGACGGACCGCTCCGACCAGGTCGCGGCGATCCGGTCCCCGACCAGTCCGGTGGAGAGGGCGGCCGACAGGCCGCCGGCCCGCTCGATCTCCTGGAACCAGGCCCAGGCGGCCCGCGCCAGCTCCTCGCCCAGCTGCTCGACGTACCAGGAGCCGCCGGCCGGGTCGATCACCCGGGCCAGGTGGGACTCCTCCAGCAGGATCGCCTGGGTGTTGCGGGCGATCCGGCGGGCGAAGGCGTCGGGCAGGCCGAGCGCGCTGTCGAAGGGCAGCACGGTGACGGAGTCGGCGCCGCCGACCCCGGCGGCCAGGCAGGCGACCGTGGTGCGCAGCATGTTCACCCACGGGTCGCGGGCGGTCATCATCACCCGGGAGGTGACGGCGTGCTGGTGCTGCGCGGAGGCGGCCGGGCCGGCCCCCGAGGCCTCGGCGACCCGGGCCCAGAGGCGGCGCGCGGCACGGAACTTGGCGATGGTGAGGAACTGGTCGGCGTCCGCGGCGTAGCGGAACTCCAGCTGGCCGAGCGCGTCGTCCAGCGGGAGTCCGGCGGCGGTCAGGGCGCGCAGGTAGGCGACGCCGGCGGCCAGCGAGCAGCCCAGCTCCTGGGCGGGGGAGGCTCCCGCCTCGTGGTAGGGGAGGGCGTCGACGGTGAGTGCCCGCAGGCCGGGGTACCCGGCGGCGCAGCGGGCGGCCAGCGCGGTGGCCCCGGCGAGCAGTCCCTCGGTGCGCTCGGCGAGGCCGGTGCGGGCCTGGAGGCCGAGCGGGTCGGCGCCGAGGTTGCCGACGGCGGCGCCGGGGGAGACCTCGCGCTCCTCGTACAGTGCGAACAACTGCTCGGCGGCGGCGGTGAATTCGGCGCCGGCGTCGAGTACGACGGCGGCCAGGTCCAGGTAGACCCCGGAGAGCGTCTCGGGGAGGGCGTCCACCGGGAGGCCGGTGTCGCCCAGCTCCAGCCAGAGCGAACTCACGCCGTGCTCCAGGTCGGCGAGCACGGCCTCGTTGGCACGCCGGCGGTCCGGGTCGGCGTGCCGCTGGCGGACGTCCCACCCGGCCACGGCGGAGCCCTGCGGCCGGCCGCCGCGCACGAAGGGCGGGAAGCCCGGGTAGCCCGGGTCGACGGCGGTGTCCTCGGCGGTGTACAGCGGGCGGGCGCTCAGCCCGTCCTGGAGCCGGGTGGTGAGCGCCTGCTCGGCGGCGGGGCCGTCCTCGGGCTGGGCGCCGGACTTGCGCAGCACGCCCTGGACGAGCTGCTGCCACTGCTCTCGGTGCGCGGCCGGGAACTCGGCGGCGAGGGGGAGACCTTCGGGCGGGACCTTCATGTCCGCAGGTTAGCGCTCGTTCGCAGGGCCGCAGGAGGGGGAATCCGTGTGACCTTGCCCTCGGTCCGGCCGGGATCGGAGCACTTCGGGGGGCCTGGAGTGCCAGGAACGCCGGGGCGGGGTGTCCGAGGTCAACGCCGATGGCACGGAACGCGATCGATGTCCCGTCATGCCGTCAAATCGTCATGATCAGGGGGATTGCGGAACCCGGCCCCTCATCTATTAAGTTACTTCGAAGAAGGTGGGTGGGGCAGTACCCCCCCGTTGCTCGTCCTGCCCGCCTTCACCGTCCCCGGCCCCGGTCGGGCCGTCCCCCGGCCCCGTCCGGAGCGTCCCCAGATTCCCCCGAAGGAGAGCGACCGCCATGGGAAAGCGCCGCAAGCCCAGCCCCCCGAGCCGGGCCCGCATGGCAGTCCTCACCACGGCCATGGCGGCCGGCGGTGCCGTCCTGGCGTCGGGTACCGCCCACGCCGAGCCGACCCCGAGCCTCGCCTCCGTCAAGGAGCAGGTCGACCAGCTCAACGAGGATGCCGAGCAGGCGATCGAGAAGCACAACGGCTTCCAGGCCAAGCAGCAGAAGCTCCAGGCCGAGGCCGGCCAGATCCAGGAGAAGGTCGCCCGCGGCCAGGAGGCGATGAACGAGCTGCGGACCCGGCTCGGCGTGGTCGCCGCCGACCAGTACCGCACCAACGGCATCGACCCCTCGGTCCAGCTGATGCTCGACTCCGACCCGTCCGCCTACCTGGAGCGCGCCTCGGTGCAGAACCAGGTGTCCGACACCCAGGCGAACCTGCTCAAGCAGGCCCAGGACGAGCAGCGCAAGCTCGACCAGGACCGCGCCGAGGCCACCGCCACCCTGGCCGCGCTCGACCAGGTGGGCACCCAGCTGGCGGAGCAGAAGAAGGACATCCAGACCAAGCTGGCCCAGGCCCAGGAGATGCTGAACAAGCTCAGCGCCGAGGACCGGGCCAAGATCAACGCCCAGCAGAGCGCCGAGAAGGCCAAGGCCGAGGCCCAGCAGGCGGCCGCCGCGGCCGCGGCCGCCGCCAAGGACCGGGCCTCCCGCTCCAGCGACCGCCCGGACATGAACGCCCCGGTGCCGTCGGCCTCCGGCCGGGCCGGCGCCATCATCGCGTTCGCCCAGGCCCAGCTCGGCAAGCCGTACGGCTGGGGCAAGAACGGCCCCGCCTCCTTCGACTGCTCGGGCCTCACCAGCCAGGCCTACCGCGCGGCGGGCGTCACGATCTCCCGGACCTCCGAGGAACAGTGGAAGGACGGCCCGCACGTGGACCGCGCCAGCCTGCAGCCCGGTGACCTGGTCTTCTTCTACAACGACCTGCACCACGTCGGCCTGTACATCGGCGACGGCAAGATGATCCACGCCCCGCGCACGGGCAAGAACATCGAGGTCCTGCCGATCTCCGCGATGCCCTACATGGGCGCCGTCCGCCCGGCCTGACCGTACGCCCGCCGTGGCCCGTTCCCGCTCCGGCGGGGGCGGGCCGCCGGCGTTTCGGGGCCGCGTGGCGCCGCTCGGCGGGCCGGTGCCGTCGGGGAGTGTCCGGCGGCGGCGCCGGCGGGCCGGTCAGAGTGCGGCGAGCCGGCGCAGCAGGTGGGCGGGATCGGTGAGGCCGCAGGCCCGGCGGACGGCGGCGTCGTGGGCGGCGGCGAGGGCGTCGAGGCGGGTCAGCCGGGTGCGGCCCTGGCGGGAGAGGTGGGCGGTGATCCGGCGGCGGTCCTGGTCGTCCTGGCGGCGGTAGACCAGGCCGGAGTCGGCCAGCGAGTCCACCAGCCGGCTCAGGCTGGCCTGCGGGATCAGCAGGGCCTGGGCCAGTCCGCCCATCGCGTGCCCCCGGCCGTCCGCGAGGACGCGCAGCAGCCGCCACTGGTCGACGGTGCAGTCTTCCTCCGCCAGGGCGGCGGCGAGGCCGCCGGAGAGCCGGCGGTGGGCCAGCGTGACCAGCTCGACCAGGAGCGGCTCAGGCAGGGCCGGGTCAGGCAGGGCCGGCTCGGGCAGGGCCGGCTCGGGCAGGCCCTGGTCCCCGGCGGCGCCGGGGGAGCGGCCCTCGACCTCCGGTGCGGCACCAACTGAGCTCATCGGACCCTCCCGTTCCGGCCTTTCCCGATATCGGCGGTACGACGATACTCGCACTGTGAGCGTCGAGGTGAGCTTGATCGATCCGCTCGACGCGCTGCACTCGGTCCACGAGGGGACGGCGTTTCGGGTGGGCCTCGTCGTGCCGCAGTCCGGTCCGCTCGGGCTCACCGGCCCGTCCGCGCTGGACGGAGCCCTGCTCGCCGCGCACGAGGTCAACGCGGGCGGCGGGGTCCTCGGCCGCCCCCTGGAGCTGGTCCTGGTGGACGGCGGCGGTGCGCCGGGCCGGGTGGCCGGAGAGGTGCGGCGGCTGCTGGCCGCCGGGGTGCTGGACGCGCTCGCCGGCTGCCACACCAGCGATGTGCACCGGGCGGTCGAGGCCGCCGCCGCGGGCCGGATCGCCTACGTCTTCACCCCGCCGCACGAGGGCGGCTCCCGGCTGCCGGGTGTGCTCTGTACGGGGATCGACCCGGCCCGCCAACTCGGCTCGGCCATGCGGGAGCTGACGGCCAGTCACCACCTTCGGCGCTGGGCGCTGATCGGGAACGACTACATCTGGCCGCGATCCGTCCACCGGTCCGCCGAGGGGCTCGCGGCACGGGCCGGCGCCCGGGTGGTGCTGGAGCGGAGGGTGCCCTTCGGGGCGGTCGAGGAGCGGCTCGAACCGCTGCTGGACGCGCTGCGCGACGCCCATGCGGACGCCCTGCTGCTCAGTCTGATCGGGCGCGACCTGGTGCACTTCAACCGGGCGCTGCGGCGCAGCGGGCTGGACCGCACGCTGGTGCGGCTGTCCGGGGCCCTGGAGGAGAACGGCCTGCTCGCGCTCGGCGGCGACGACACCGGGACGCTGTACGCCGCGATGCCCTCCTTCGCGACGCTGCCCGAGGAGCGCCGGCAGAGCCTCGCCGAGCGGCACCGGGCGCTGTGCGGCCCGTGGGCGCCGGTCCTGGACGCGTACGCGGTGGGCCTGTACGAGGGCCTGCACCTGCTCGCCGACCTGGCGGCCCGTCGGGCCCTGGCCCCGGACGGACTGCTGGCGGCCGCCGCCGAGCTGCTGCACCGTGAGGACGCGGGCCGGGCGTCGATCCACCTCGCCCGGGCCGAGGGGCTCGGCTTCGCCGTCCTGCCGCGCTGAGCCCCGCCTCCGGCGCACCACGTCCCCGGTCCCGTCGCCCGTGCCGAGGGCGCCCCGTTTCTCGCCAGGTGGAATGTCGGAACGAAACCCTTCCATCTGGAAATAGTTCCCCCTACAGTCTCTCCACACACCCCGCAGGGTCGTCACGGAGAGAGAGCACCATGGCCGACACACCCGCGCCCAAGGGCATCGAGAGCTACGGCTACCAGCAGGAACTGCGCCGTTCGCTCGGCTTCACCGACCTGCTCGTCTACGGGCTGGTGTTCATGGTGCCGATCGCGCCCTTCGGCATCTTCGGCGGCGTCTTCCAGGGCTCCGGCGGCATGGTCGCCCTGGCCTACGTCCTCGGCATGGTGGCGATGATGTTCACCGCCCTGTCGTACGCCCAGATGTCCCGGGCCTTCCCGATGGCCGGCTCGGTCTACACCTACGCGGGCCGGGGCATCGCCGCCCCGGTCGGCTTCCTGTCCGGCTGGATGATCCTGCTCGACTACGTGCTGGTGCCCGGACTGCTGTACCTGATCGCCGGCGTCGCGATGAACTCGCTGGTGCCGTCCGTCCCGGTCTGGCTCTGGCTGATCGGCTTCGTGCTGCTCAACACCGTGGTCAACTACCTCGGCATCGAGACCACCAACCGGGTCAACAAGGCGATGCTGATCGGCGAACTCGTTGTGCTGGCCCTGTTCGTGGTGGTCGGCGTGATCGCCCTGGCCAACGGCAAGGGCCGGGGCTTCGACTTCACCCCGCTCTACAACGCGCACACCTTCTCGTGGAGCCTGGCCTTCGGGGCGGTCTCGATCGCGGTGCTCAGCTTCCTCGGCTTCGACGGCATCTCCACCCTCTCGGAGGAGAACCGGGACTCCGCCAAGGCCATCGGCCGGTCCATGGTCGCCGCGCTGCTGCTCGCGGGCACACTGTTCATCGTGCAGACCTGGGTGGCCTCGCTGCTGGTCGCCGACCCCGACGCGCTGATCCGGGACGGCGACCCGAACGGCACCGCCTTCTACGACGCGGCCCGCACCGCCGCCGGCGGCTGGCTCGCCACGCTGACCGCGGCCTCCACCGCCGTCGCCTGGGGCTTCGCCAACTCGCTGGTCGCCCAGGCCGCCACCTCCCGACTGCTGTACGCGATGGCCCGCGACCGCCAGCTGCCCGCCTTCCTGGCCCGGATCCACCCCACCCGCCGGGTGCCCGTCAACGCGACGCTCCTGACCGCCGGGATCTCGCTGGTGCTCGGCCTCTACATGGCCTCGCGCGAGGACGGCATCACCCTGCTGAGCACCTTGGTCAACTTCGGCGCGCTGACCACCTTCCTGGTCCTGCACGTCGCCGTGGTCGTCCACTACCTGGTCCGGCAGCGCAGCAAGGACTACTGGCGGCACCTGATCGCCCCCGCGCTCGGCTTCGCGATCCTCGCGTACGTGGTGGTCAACGCCAACATCGCGGCTCAGCGGCTCGGGTTCGTCTGGCTGCTCGTCGGCGGGATCGTGCTTGCCGGGCTGATCGCGACCGGACGCAAGCCCCGGCTGGCCGTGGCCGAGGCCGAGGCCGGGTCGGGCACCGACGCCGCCCCGGCCGCCCCGGCCGCCCCGGCCGCCGCGGACTCCGCGGACTCCGCCGCCGGGAGCACCACCACCACGAACACCGGCACCACCGCGAACGGCACCACCCCCAAGGAGAACCAGTGAGCCTGCCCGAGACCGTCACGCTCAAGCCCACCCCGGAGGACTACGCGTACACCTTCGGCGGCCGCGCCCCACTGGTCACCGTCCAGCCCGGCACCGTCATCGAGCTGACCACCGAGGACTGCTTCGGCGGCAAGGTGCGCGGCACCGGCGACCTGCCCAGCCAGGTCTGCGTCTTCCCCTACCTCAACCCGGTCACCGGTCCGATCGCGGTGGCGGGCGCCGAGCCCGGGGACGTCCTCGCGGTGCACTTCGTGGAGATCACCCCCGCCCGGGACCACGGCATCTCCAGCACCTTCCCGCACTTCGGCGCGCTGACCGCGACCCACAGCACCGCGATGCTGCACCCGGCCCTGGAGGAGCGGGTCTGGGTCTACGACCTGGACGTGAAGGCGGGCGTCTGCCGGTTCCGGGCCCGTAGGAGCGAGTTCACGGTGGAGCTGCCGCTCGACCCGATGCACGGCACGGTCGGCGTCGCCCCGGCGGCCGGCGAGGTGCTGGCCTCGATCACCCCGGGTGCGCACGGCGGCAACCTGGACACCCCCGAGATGCGGGCCGGCACCACCGCCTACTTCGGGGTCAACGTCGAGGGAGGCCTGCTCGCCATCGGTGACGGCCACGCCCGTCAGGGCGAGGGCGAGGTGTGCGGCACGGCGGTGGAGGCCGCGATGCGCACCACCGTGATCGTCGACCTGGTCAAGGGCGGCGGCCCGGCCTGGCCCCGGCTGGAGAACGACGACTTCCTGATCAGCACCGGCTCCGCCCGACCGCTGGAGGACGCGTTCCGGATCAGCCAGCACGACCTGGTCGGCTGGACCGCCGGCCTCCTCGGCCTGGACCAGCTCGACGCCTACCAGCTGGTCAGCCAGGCCGGGCTGGCCCCGGCGGCGAACGTCTGCGACACCAACTACACGATGGTCGCCAAGCTGCCGAAGAACCTGCTCGGCCGGGCCCGCGCCTACGACGGGCTGCACGACCGGCTGCGCGCGACCGCCGGGGCGTACCTGCGGCACCGGTAGCAACGCGGGGCCGGGCGCGCCGGGTTCAGCCCCGCGGGTCAAGGTCCCGGCAAATCCCGCAGCCCACCCCGAGCCCCCGCCCAGAGCCCTCACCCCGCCCCCACCCCCGAGCCCCCACCCAGAGCCCCCACCCCGCCCCCACCGCGGGCCCGTCGGCACCCCCAGGCCGACGGGCCCGCGCGGTGTTCCCGGCGGGTGTCGCCGTTGTCCGGCGGGGCTACGGGTGCGGCGCGCAGACCAGCAGGTAGGGGAGCAGCGGCAGCGCCGCCGCCCCGAGCCCCCACACCGGCCGGCGCCGTCCGCTCGACGGCCGGGCCAGCCGCCGCACCCGGGTGAGCACCCCGGTGGACGCCGCGTCCAGCGGGCCGCCGCCCGCCGGGGCTCCCCGGCCGGGAGTGTCGGCGGTCGCCAACGCGCAAAGCGCGGAGGCCAGTTCACTCCGCGACACCTGGGCCAGCGCCGCGTCGTCGGCCGCCATCTCCAGCAGCAGGGCCACCTCGGAGCGCCCCAGCCGGGCCAGCGGCAGCGGCCCGAGCAGCAGCGCGAAGGTGTCGGCGGGCAGCCGGAAAAGATGGTGGCGGCCGCGGATGTGCCCGCGCTCGTGGGCGACGGCCGCCGCGAGCCGGCGCTCGTCCAGCAGCCGCAGCGCCCCGCGTGACAGCACGACCCGGGCGCGGCGCCCGGGCAGGCAGTAGACGGCCGGACGCGGGTGCTCCAGCACCAGCGCGTCCCAGCGCCGGTCCCGTGCGGCGACCAGGTCCAGCATCGCCCGGTGCCGCCGCCGGGCCCGTCCGGTGCGCAGGCCGACGGCCGTCACCAGGGCGGCGAGCAGGGCCCCGCCGACGGCGAGCAGCCACCAGTCGTGGGTGTGCGGAAGCGCCGGAACGCCCGGGCCGGGGCCCCGGACCGGGCCGAACAGGCGGAGCAGTCCGAGGAGGCCGGCCGGCCGGTGGGCGAAGGGCTCCGCCGCGTGGTGGGCGGTGAGCAGCAGACCCACCGTGAACGAGGCCATCAGCGCCAGCCAGAGCGCGGCGCCCGCCACCGGACGGGCCTGGATCCGGGCGGAGCCGGCCAGTCGGCGGGGCAGCAGGACACCGGTCACCACCAGGTGGAGGCAGAGCAGCGCGAGAGTCACTCGGGGCCCCGGGACTTCACCTGTTCGAGGGCGGCGAGCAGGGCCGAGGCCTCGTCGCCGCTGATCCGGTCGACGAAGTGGAGCAGCGCGCCCGTCCGGTCGGGGGTGGTCTCCAGCGCCTGGTGCATCAGCCGGGCGGTGTACTCCTCGCGGGTGCAGGTCGGTTCGTACACCCAGGCGCGGCCGACCTTGGCGCGGCGCAGCCAGCCCTTGGTGTGCAGGATGTCCGCGACCGTGGTGACGGTGGTGTACGCGACGGCCCGCTCGTTCTGGAGGTCGTCCACCACCTCGCGCACCGTGGCGGGCCGGGCCCAGGACCAGAGCCGGTCCATGATCTCGGCCTCCAGATCGCCGAACCCCCGTAGCACCGCCCTCTTCTCCCTCGCCGAGCCGGCCGCCGGCGCCCTTCGCCCGCCGGACCGCGGCCCATGGTACGGAAGAGCGCCGGGCGCCCGCCCTCGAATCGAGGGGGCGGACGCCCGGCGCGTCGCGGGTGGTGTCCAGCAGGTGGTCGGCCGGTGTCCAAGCCGTGTCCGAGGACGCCCGCTGCCCCTCGGACACGGACGGCGGCGTCCCGGGGCCGCCGCTGGTGGCCCGGGGGACGTGCGGCCCCCCGGGCCGGCCGCCCCTTCTCAGGACAGCCGCCGCCCGAGCGGGACGCGGGAGCGGGTGAACAGCGCCGCGAGCAGCCCCGCGACCACCGGCAGCGCCAGCACGATCAGCAGCAGCTCGCCCCAGGGCGCGGTGATCAGCGCCGGCGGGGCTCCGAGCCCGCCGGCCCGGGACTTCAGCAGCCCCACCGCCGGCACGAACCCGTTGACCGCCCCGAGCAGCGCTCCGAGCAGGGCGATCAGCGTGCACTGGAGGCCCGCCATGCTCCGCCGGATCCGCGGCGGGGCACCGACCGCGGCCAGGGTGGCCTGGTCCTGCCGGGAGTCGGCCGCCGCCAGGCCGGTGGCGATCCCGGCGGCGCCGAGCACGACCAGCCCGGCGAAGCCGGTGAGCGCCAGGGTGAGCGCGTCGCTCTTCGGCTGGTAGCCGCGTTCCACGGTCAGCCGGGCGAGCCGGTCCAGCCGGACGGCGGCCGCCTCGGCGCGCTGCTGCGCCTTGCGGTCGGGCGGGGTGGCGGGCAGCCAGACGGAGCCGGTCGGCCGGGCGGCGAGCCCGAGCGCGGGCAGCGCGGCGGGCGAGACCAGCCCCTGGGCGAACCCGGCGGCGCCCGGGTTGTCCACCAGCACCGCGTCGACGGGGACTTCCTGGAGGTCCGGCTTGGGCACCTCGCCCGGCTGGAGCGGCGCGCCGCCCCCGCCGCGCAGCAGCATCACGGCCTTGCCGTCGGCGCCCACCAGGGCCCGGTCGAAGACCAGCAGCTTGCCGGCGGCCAACGCCTGCTCGGCGGCCGGGTCGTGGACGTCGAACAGGTTGTGCAGCACGGTGGTGTCACCGGCGGCCAGGTGCGGCGGTGCGCCGAGGCCGCGCCGCTCCGCCGGGCCCCTGAGCGTGACGACGCTGGAGCAGTTGTCGCAGAAGCGGTACTCCACCTGGCCGAGGTCGCCGCGCGGGCCGAGCCCGCTCAGCTGCTTCTCCAGCTCGGCGCGCTCCTCGGCGAGCCGGGGGCCCTCGACGTGGCTGACCAGCTGGACGGCGCCGTACGGGGCCTCGGGCTGGTAGTCGCGCCGGTTCTCGGCGTCGGTGCTGGTGGTGTAGACGCCGATGGCGACGGCGCCGGCCACCGCGGCCATCACCGCGGCCACCGCCGGAGCGGTGCGCGAGCGGTGCCGGGCGGAGTCGCGCAGCGCGAGCCGCGGCCCGAGCGGCAGCCGGCCGGCGGCCCGGCCGATCAGGGCGACCAGCATCGGGGTGCAGAGCAGCAGGCCGAGTTCGGCGACCACCGAGCCGCCGAGCACGGTGAGCGTGCGGGTGTCGTAGCCGCCCATGCCCGGCCGGTCGCGCTGCACCACGCCCGCGCCGTACATCGCGAGGACCCCGCCGAGGACGACCAGCGCCAGACCGGCGAAGGTGACCAGGCGGCTGGGGGCGCGGACGGTGTCCCGGCCGGTGAGGCCGGCGGTGACGCTGCGCCGGGCGGCCTGCAGGGCGGGCAGCGCGGCCGCGAGCAGCGCGGTGACCAGGCCGATGCCGGCGATCGCCAGCAGGTCCAGCGGCGGTACGGCGAAGTGCCCGAAGCGCGCGCCGCCGAACTGTTCGATCCGCGTCCGCAGCACGGCGACCACCGCGGTGCCGAGCACCACGCCGACCGCCGCCCCGGCCGCGCCGAGGACCAGGCCGCCGCCGAGCACCACCGCGCCGACGTGGGCCCGGCTGCCGCCGGCCGCGCCGAGCAGGGCGAGCTGGCGGCGCGAGCGGCGGGCGCCGACCGCGAAGGCGGGCCCGGCGAGCAGGGCGACCTCCAGCAGCGCCATGCCGGTGACGGTGGCGACGACCATCCTGGTGTTGTTGGCGGCCGTCGGGTCGCTGTAGCGGTAGGCGTCGCGGTAGTAGGGGACGGCCTGCTCCGGCGGCGGGGCGAGCGCCACCGAGCGCGCCGTCAGGGTGTAGCCGTGGGCGTTGAACCGCTGGACGGCGGCCCAGTCGAGGGCGGCCCCGGCGGGCAGTCGGACCAGCCAGGCGGACCGGCTGTCGGAGGGCTTCTCCGCGGCGGGCCCGCCGGCGGCCAGCGCGCCGCTCAGCTGGTCGATCAACTCGCCCGGCCTGGCGACGAGTTCGACCCGGCCCAGCTCGCCCGGGTGCTCCACCACACCGGTGATGGTGTACGTGGTGCCCTCCAGGCCCTGGAGGGTGGTGGTGGCGCCGCGCGCGAGTCCGGTGCGGTCCAGGAAGGCCCGGGTGACGGCCACTTCGTGCGGGGCGCCCGGCGCCCGTCCGTCGACCAGGTCGAGCCGTCCGCGCCAGAGCGGGTCGCCGAGGTCGGCCTCGGTGGTGAGGGTGCGGACCATGCCCTCGGGCGAGGTCGCCCCGGCCTCCGGCCCGGGCCGGGCCGGGGTGAGCACGCTGCCGGGCGGCAGCAGCGAGCCGACCAGGGCGACCGGGTCGGTGCCCGCGCCCTTCACCTGCTCGGCCGTCGGCTGCTCCCCCGGTCGGGGCTGGACGGCGAAGGCGCCGTCCTCGGCGATCGGGGCCTGCTCGACGAGTTGGCCCGGACTGAGCGAGGTGACCAGGGCGTCCGCGCCGCCCACCACCCGCTCGACCCTTTCGGCCGGGGTGAGTTGGCCGCTGCGGTGGACCACGTCGGCGCCGGTGACGCCGAGCACGGGCAGCGCGATCATGGCGGCGATCAGCGCGCTGCGGCCCTTGGCGCGCAGGGCGTCGCGGCGGGCGATGCGCAGCGCGACCCGCCAGGCTCCGATCCTCACCGCGCCACCTCGCCGACCGCACCGTACGGGTGCCCGGTGCCGGACGGGGGGACGGCGGCGAGGCGGGCGGAGGAGCGGCGGCCGGGGGCCTCCGAGGCGATCGCGCCGTCCCGCAGGTGGACCACCCGGTCCGCCCAACTGGCGTGCGCCGCTTCGTGGGTGACCATCATGGCGGCGGCGCCGGCGTCGCAGCGGGCGCGCAGGACGGCGAGCACCGCCTCGCCGGTGGCCGAGTCGAGGGCGCCGGTGGGCTCGTCGGCGAGCACCAGGCGGCGGTCGCCGATCAGGGCGCGGGCGATGGCGACGCGCTGCTGCTGGCCGCCGGACATGTCGTCGGGGAAGCGGTCGGCGAGCTCGCCGATGCCCAGCTCCTCCAGCGCGGCCAGCGCCACCCGGCGGGCCCGGCGTCCCAGGACTCCGTCGAGCTCGCGCGGCAGGGCGATGTTCTCGGCGGCGGTCAGCGCCGGGATCAGGTTGTAGTCCTGGAAGACGTAGCCGATCGACCGCCGCCGCAGGTCGGCGAGCCTGCCGCGGCCGAGGCCGCCGAGCGCGACCCCCTCCACCAGCACCTCGCCGCCGCTGGGCTGGTCCAGCCCGCCGGCGAGGGTCAGCAGGGTGGACTTCCCGGAGCCGGACGGGCCCATGACGGCGACGAACTCGCCGGGGTGGACGGCCAGGTCGATGCCGCGCAGGGCGTGCACCTCGGCGGCACCCCGGCCGTGCACCCGGGTGACGTCGGTCAGGCGCAGGACGGGTGCGGGCCGGGTCGGATCGGTGTGGGACACTCTTCCCCCTTGTGAGCTGCTCAACTGCATATGTCGGTGAACTATATATGTCGGAGGACGCGAGGCAAGTCAGGGTGGTTCCCGGGAATCCATGGCCGGGGTGATCGGGTTCGGTCAAACTTCTACAAAGCTGTCGAGGATGTCGACGGAAACCGGGACCGATCGTTCGGGGGCGGTCTATGCTCGGGAAGGTTCACGGCCCCGGGCGGGACTTCCTCTCCGCCGGGCTGTGCCGTGGAGCGGCGCACCCCGATGCGCCCGGGCCGGAAGGAGGCGGGAGACATGGACTGCGGTAGTCCGGGTCGCAGTCGCCCCCGCCCCCGCGGTGTGCGGTAGCGCCCTTCCCCGACGTTCACCGGGCGTTCTCCGCCCGTCCCCCTGACGTGCCGCCACCGCGCGGTGCGACCACCCGTACGGTCCGTCCCGGGCCCTGCGCGCCTCCCGGTCGGCCGTGACGGCGATCGCCATCATCGAGGTCGTCCGGGCCGCACCGGGCCCCGGCCGCGCGTCATCGTCCGTACCCCTCCTCCCGTGAAGGAGGTGCCGTCGTGCACACCCTGACCACCGTCGACTTCCTGATCCGGCTCGCCACCGGCGTCGCCTGCGGCGCGCTGATCGGCGTCGAACGCCAGTGGCGCGCCCGGATGGCCGGCCTGCGCACCAACGCCCTGGTCGCCGCCGGCGCCACCCTGTTCGTGCTCTACAGCGAGGCCGTCGGCGACACCGGCAGCCCCACCCGGGTCGCCTCCTACGTCGTCTCCGGCATCGGCTTCCTCGGCGGTGGCGTCATCCTGCGCGACGGCGCCGGCGTCCGCGGCCTCAACACCGCCGCGACACTGTGGTGTTCGGCCGCCGTCGGGGTGCTCGCCGCCTCCGGCGAACTCCAGTTCGCCGTCCTCGGCACCCTCGCCGTGCTCGGCGTCCACCTCGTGCTGCGCCCGGCCGGTCGGCTCCTCGACCGGACCCCGCAGTCCGGCAACGACCCGGACTCCACCTGCCGCGCCACCGTCCACCTGGAGTGCGACCGCAAGTCCGAGACCCACATCCGGGCACTGCTCCTCCAGGCCCTCGCCGCCTCCGGCCTCGCCCCGACCGGCCTGCGCGCCCGCCGCACCGACAACGGGGACGCCACCAGCCTGCGGGCCACCGTCGCGATCACCGGCCGGGTGACGCCGGCGCTCGAACAGGTCGTCACCAGGCTGTCGTTGGAGCCCGGCGTGCGTGACCTGCACTGGCACCTGGACGACGAGTCCGAGGAGCCCGGCAACCCGGCGCTCGCCTGAGCGGACGGGCGGTCACCCGGGCCGTTCGCCCGGGCCATTCGCCCTGGCCGTTCGCCCGAGCCGTTCGCCCTGGCCGTTCGCCCGGGTCATTCGCCCGGGCCGTTTCACCACCCCGCCGATCGATCCCCCTGGAGGTCCGATGCCCACCCCCGATCCCGACCACGGGCCGCTGGTGCCGATGCTGCTGGTGCTGACCGTGGTCACCGGAGTGGTGGACGCGATCAGCTACCTCGAACTCGGCCACGTCTTCGTCGCCAACATGACCGGCAACGTGGTGTTCCTCGGATTCGCCCTGGCCGGCGCGGCCAACCTCTCGGCCACCGCCTCGCTGGCCGCCCTCGCCGCCTTCCTGCTCGGCGCCCTGGCCGGCGGCCACCTCGCCCGCCGGCTGCCCGGCCACCGCGGACACCTGCTGACCGCCGCCGTGGCCCTCCAGTCGGCACTGGTCGCGGCGGCCACCGTGCTGGCGGCCGTGGTCGGCCACACCTCCGACCCCGCCCGCTACACCCTGATCGGGCTGCTCGGCTTCGCGATGGGCGGTCAGAACGCGGTGGTCCGCGCCCTGAAGGTCCCGGACCTCACCACCACCGTGCTCACCATGACGATCACGGCCCTCGCCGCCGACCGCACCGGCCCCCGCCGCCTCGCCTCCGCCGTCTGGATGTTCGCCGGCGCCCTCCTCGGCGCCCTCCTCGTCCTCCACGCCGACATCCCGCTCGCCCTGGCACTGGCCCTCGCGCTTCTCCTCGCCGTCGCGGCCCTCACCCACCACGCCGCCAAACCCACCCCGGCCCCCGCCTGGACCCACCCCCGCTGAGCGGTCCGACGCTCCCTCTACCGTCCCGGTGCCCGCCCGGACCGCCCCCGCGGTCGGCGGATCGCCCCCGGGGGGCGGACGGGTCGGCCGGGCGTGCCGGCGGCCGCTGCTCCCGGGCGGTCAACGGCGATTGACGGTACGGCGGCCTGGTCAGTCCTCGCGGCAGTGGCCGGCGCGCCCGCTCCAGAGCGGTTCGAGGCGGGCCCAGTCGGCGGCCCAGGCGGCCTCGGCCCGGCGGTCGAGGGCGTGGAGGCGCACACGGAGGGCGAGGAGGAGCAGCGCCAGCAGGGCGAGGAGGCCGCCGGCGCCGGTGCAGGCGGCGGAGACGGCGAGGGCCGCGCGGTCGCCCGGGGGAGCGGAGACGGCGCCGACCGGGTCGACCCAGATCGGGAGGCGGCTGCCGGGCACAACGGAGTGCGGGGCCTGGACGGTGCCGAGGCGCTGGATGCCGTTCGGGGCGGTCCACACGGCGGTGACGTCGATCCGGTTGCTGTAGCCGCCGGAGTAGCGGCTGCCGGTGGCCGCGGTGGTGCGGTCCGGGATGTCGCGGACCACGGCGTCGACCTGCCGCAGCCGTCCGCGGTCGAGGTCGGCCTGGTGCGCGGTGGAGCGGTAGAGGAGGAGGGAGCCGCCCGCGCAGAGGGCCAGCGCGATCACCGCGCCGAGCAGGGCGGACAGCCAGGCGCGGGCCCGGGAGCGGTCGAGGGGGCGGGCGAGCGGCTCGTGCCGGGCACCGAAGGCACGCCGCAGCCGGCGGCCGGTGCGCTGCGGGAGCGACGCGGGCCGGGTCGGACGGGGAGTGCTGGACACGGTGAGGGCTCCTCAGGGGCGCGGGGACGCGGGGCGGTTCCGCCCCAATGTCCACCCGGCGGCCCCCCGCGCACAAGAGTCGTGCGCGCCCGTAGGACCGCCAGGGCCGCTCGGCCCCGAGCCCGGGACGTTCGGCCCTCGGCATCCGCGCGCCGGGGCGGGCAAGCTGGGGAGCGGCGGCGCCCTCCCGGTGCTTGGGCGCGGCCGAGACCCGGATCGGCCGTGGGGGCGCCGGGTCGCGGTAACGGGGCAGGGGGTGATCGTGGGGGTCACCTCCTGCCTGTTCCGGGCGGGCTCCTGCCCGTTCCGCGCACGGAAACTGACGTCGCCCCAGCTCGGGGCCTTGTTCCGCCCAGGTATACACTCGGAGTATACGCCGGGTGTATGTTTCCCCGCATGAGTGTTCCTTTGACCCTCCTCGGGCTGCTGGAGCGTGAGCCGAGCCACGGCTACGACCTCAAGCGCGACTACGACGCCCTCTTCGGCCGCGGCAAGCCCCTCCCGTACGGCCAGGTGTACGCGACCCTCGGCCGGCTGGCCCGTGACGGCAAGGTGGTGGCCGGCGAGGCGGAGCCCGGCGACGGGCCCGAGCGCAAGCGCTACGTCATCACCGAGACCGGGGCGACCGAGTTCGAGACCTGGCTACGGGAGCCGGTCGCACCCGAGCCCAACCTCCAGTCGGTGCTGTTCACCAAGGTGGTGCTGGCCCTGATGCTGGGCCGTGACGCCGAGCACTACCTGGACACCCAGCGCGCCGCCCACCTGCGCCGGATGCGCGAGCTCACCGAACTGCGCCGCACCGGAGCCCTGGTGGACTCCCTGCTCGCCGACCACGGCCTGTTCCACCTGGAGGCCGACCTGCGCTGGATCGACCTCACCGCCGCCCGCCTGGACGCGCTCGCCGTCGAGGTGAAGGCGTGACCGCGATCATCGAGGCCCGTGACGTCGCCCTCGCCTTCGGCGAGACCCCCGCCCTGCGCGGGGCGAGCCTGTCCGTCGGGGCCGGCGAGGTGCTCGCCGTCATGGGCCCCAGCGGCTCCGGCAAGTCGACATTACTGCACTGCCTGGCCGGCATCCTGGTGCCGGACGCGGGCGAGGTGCTGTTCGACGGACAGCGCCTGGACACCATGCCGGAGGCGCGGCGCAGCGCCCTGCGTCGGGACGTGTTCGGCTTCGTGTTCCAGTTCGGGCAGCTGGTACCGGAGTTGACGGCCGAGGAGAACATCGCGCTGCCGCTGCTGCTGAACGGCGTGCGCCGCTCCGCCGCGTTGGCCGAGGCCCGGCCCTGGTTCGGCCGGCTCGGCCTGGATGGCATGGAGCGGCGCCGCTCCGGTGAGCTGTCCGGCGGTCAGGCACAGCGGGTGGCGCTGGCCCGGGGCCTGGTGGCCCGGCCGCGGGTGCTGTTCGCCGACGAGCCGACCGGCGCGCTGGACTCGCTGACCGGCGAGCAGGTGATGGAGCTGCTGGTGGGTTCGGCCAAGGAGCAGGGCACCACCGTCATCCTGGTCACTCACGAGGCCCGGGTCGCCGCGTACGCGGACCGTGAGGCGGTCGTCCGGGACGGCCTGGCCCGCACCCTCTCCGTCGGCACGGTGGCCCCGTGATCCCCTTCTCGCTCCGACTGGCCGTCAGCGGCGGCCGGGAGGCGGTGGCCCGGCTGCTGATGATCGCGGCGGCGGTCGCGATCGGGGTCGGGCTGCTGCTGTCGAGCCTCGCCGCCCTCAACGCGGTCGGCCACTCCAACGGGCGGCTGCTCTGGATGAACACCGGCTCCGCGGACTGGACCGGGACGGCCCAGACGGACCCGCTCTGGTGGTACGGCCACGACCACTTCCACCAGGGCAAACGGATCGTCGAGTTCGACGTCGCCCCGACCGGCCCCGCCTCGCCGCTTCCACCCGGCCTGGACCGGCTGCCGGCCCCCGGCGAGTACTACGCCTCGCCCGCCTTGGCAGAGCTGCTGCGCAGGACCCCGACCGCCGAACTGGGCGACCGCTTCCCGGGCCGGCCGGTCGGGACCATCGGACCCGAGGCGCTGACCTCCCCCGACACCCTGGCCATGGTGGCCGGCCGCACCGTGGACGAGCTCAAGGGCGTTCCGGAGGCCAGGCCGGTCACCGCGATCGCGACCGCGATGCCGGACCGGTGCGCGGCCGACTGCCTGGGCTTCGGCATCCACGGCGATGCCGTGACCCTCACCCTGAGCGTGGTGGTCGGTGCGCTGATCTTCCCGGTGCTGATCTTCATCGGCACCGCGACCCGGCTGTCCGCCGCCACCCGGGAGCAGCGCTTCGCCGCGATGCGGCTGGTGGGGGCGACGCCCCGGCAGGTGTCGGTGATCGCGGCGGTCGAGTCCACGGTGGCCTCGGTGATCGGTACGGCCGCGGGCTTCGGCGTCCACCTCGCGCTGCGCCCGGTCATCGCGGACATGCGGCTCACCGGGGACCGCTTCTACCGGGCGGACCTGGGCCTGCACCTCGGCCAGGCGCTCGTGGTCGCGCTGGGCGTGCCGGTGGCGGCGGCGCTGGCCGCGCGGTTCGCGCTGCGCCGGGTCACCGTCTCCCCGCTCGGCGTCACCCGGCGGGTCACCCCGAAGCCGCCGCGGGCCTGGCGGCTGACCCCGCTGCTGCTCGGCCTCGCCGAACTCGGCTACTTCGTCGGCAACCGGCCGACGACCTCCAACGGGCAGGCCGCGGCCTACCTCACCGGATTCCTGCTGGTGATGCTCGGCCTGGTGGTCGCCGGGCCCTGGCTGACCATGACGGCGGCCCGGGCGGTGGCCCTGCGCACCAGCCGTCCGGCCGCGCTGATCGCGGTGCGCCGGCTCGCCGACGATCCGCGGACGGGCTTCCGGGCGGTGGCGGGCCTGGTGGTGGCACTGTTCGTGACCAGTGCGACGATCGGCGTCATCGGGACCATCGACGCCAACCGGGGGGCCCGGCTGAGCGGTGACCCGGAGGTCCGCAAGGCGGTCGTCGACCTCCCGCACCGGCTGGACTCCGCGGAGACGCTCGGCACCGTACCGGACGGCCTGACGGCCTCCGTCCGGTCCGTGCCCGGCTTCCGGGGGCTGGTGCCGGCGCACCACAACCCGGACCGGATCGGCACGGCGCCGGCGCCCGCCCACGTCCCGGTACCCGCGCTGGTGCTCTGCTCGGACCTGGCGCAGGTGCCGGTGCTGGGACACTGCGCGCCCGGAGCGGCGGTGGCGGCCGTCCCCGTCGTCCAGTTCCTCGACCTCCAGGAGGGCACGGCGCGGGAGTGGCCGACCGCGCCGCTCCCGGCGGAGGAGGCCGCCGCGCTCCCGGTGAAGCTGCTCTACGCCTCCACCGACGGCACCTCCTCGGCCAAGGAGCGGCTGCGGACGCTGTTCACCACGGCCTACCCGAGGTACGACGCCCGGACGGTCGACGACTGGGGCACCGAGGCGCAGAAACGGCTCCAGGCCTGGCGCCAGTTGGCGCACGTGGTGCTGCTGACCACCCTGCCGATCGCCGGGTGCAGCCTCGCGGTGAGCGTGGTGGCCGGGCTCTCCGACCGCCGCCGCCCGTTCGCGATGCTGCGGCTGACCGGGGCGCCGCTGGGGCTGCTCCAGCGGGTGATCGGGTTGGAGAGCGCCCTGCCGCTGCTGGCGGTGTCGGTGATCGCGACCGGGACGGGCTTCGCGGCGGCGGCGATGTTCCTGAAATCGCAGATGCAGTACGACCTGGTGCCCCCGGGCGCGGTCTACTACGGGCTGACGGCCTTCGGGCTGGCCTCGTCGCTCGGGATCATCGCCTCGACGCTGCCGCTGCTGAAGCGGATCACCGGGCCGGAGGCGGCCCGCAACGGCTGACCTCCCGTCGAGGTCGGCCCCGTGGTCCGCGCTCAGTGGCCGACGGGGGCCGCCCCGCGCTCAGTGGCCGACGGGGTAGCCGTGCGTCCCGGCGGCCCGCACCACGTCCAGATCCGGCAGCCAGCTGCCGAGGACCAACGCGGACGGGTAGAACATCGGCCCGGGCAGCGCGTCCACCGGGAAGCGCTCCCAGCCGGCGCAGGCGTGCGGCTCGGTGACCACGGCCTCGGCCAGGCTGGGCGGCGCCAGCACGGCGGCGGTCAGCCGGGGCCGGCCGAGCTCGTGGTCGAGGTGCACGGCGAGCACCCGCATCTCCTCGGCGGGCAGCACGATGCCCGTCTCCTCGGCGAGTTCGCGGGCCGCGGTCTGCTCGAAGGACTCGCCGAGGTCGACCTTGCCGCCGGGCAGGCTCCAGGTGGGCGGCTCGCCGGCGGTGATCCGGCGGCCGACCAGCACCCGGCCGTCCCCGGTGGGCACGATGACCCCGGCGCCGAGCAGCGGTGCGTTCGGAGGGGCCGGTGCGGCCGACGGGGTCGGCGCGCTCGCCGGGGCCGGCGCCTCCGCCGGGCCCACCGCGTGCGTCGGCTCCGGTGTGCCGGCCGGGTTCGGTGCGGTCGGTGCGGTGCTCAACTCGCCATCTCCTTCAGCCGGTTACCAGTTGGCGCGCTCGTAGTCCTTGAGGAAGCAGCCGTACAGGTCCTCGCCCGCCTCGCCGCGCACGATCGGGTCGTACACCCGGGCGGCGCCGTCGACCAGGTCGAGCGGGGCGTGGAAGCCCTCGTCGGCGAGGCGCATCTTGTCCGGGTGCGGGCGCTCGTCGGTGATCCAGCCGGTGTCGACGGCGGTCATCAGGATGCCGTCGCTCTGGAACATCTCCTGCGCGCTGGTGCGGGTGAGCATGTTGAGCGCGGCCTTGGCCATGTTGGTGTGCGGGTGGCCGGCGCCCTTGTAGCCGCGGGAGAACACGCCCTCCATCGCGGAGACGTTGACCACGTACTTGCGGCGCGAGGCGGAGGCGGCCATCGCCGGGCGCAGCCGGCTGATCAGGATGAACGGCGCGGTGGAGTTGCAGAGCTGGACCTCCAGCAGCTCCATCGGGCCGACCTCCGAGACGGTCTGCACCCAGCTGTTGGTGTCGGCGAGGTCGGGCACCAGGCCGCCGGCGTCGATCGCGGTGCCGGCCGCGATCCGGGCGGGCGTCGCGGAGCCGGTGACCAGGGCGAGCGAGGTGACGTCCTCGGCGGCGATCCGCTGCGCGTCGCCGTCCGCCTGGTGGGGGAGGGCCGGCAGGTCGACGCTGCCGCTGCCGAAGCGGCCGATCGTGGTGGCCTGCGGGAGCTCGCCGGCCGGCAGCGGGGCGGACTCGGCGTTGACCAGCTCGCGGTAGGACTCCGGCGGGCGGCGCACGGTTTGCGCGGCGTTGTTGATCAGGATGTCCAGCGGGCCGTCGGCGGCGACCTCGTCGGCCAGCGCCATCACCTGGGCCGGATCGCGCAGGTCGATGCCGACGATCTTGAGGCGGTGGATCCACTCGTCGCTGTCCGGCATCGCCTTGAAGCGGCGGATCGCGTCGTTGGGGAAGCGGGTGGTGATGGTGGTGTGGGCGCCGTCGCGCAGCAGCATCAGCGCGATGTACATCCCGATCTTGGCGCGGCCGCCGGTGAGCAGCGCGCGCTTGCCGGTGAGGTCGGCGCGGGCGTCCCGGCGGGCGCGGTTCTTGACCGCGCAGTTCTGGCAGAGGTTGTGGTAGAACGCGTCGACCTCGACGTACCGCTGCTTGCAGGTGTAGCAGGAGCGCGGGCGCTCCAGGATGCCGGCGATCTCGGTGGTGGTGACGGTGGTCAGGCCGAAGGCGCCGGCCGTCTCGTCGTCGATCCGGGAGGGCGCACCGGTGGCGGTGCGGGCGGTGACCTCGCGGTCGTTGGCGGTCTTGCGGGCCCGGGTCTCCTGGCGGCGGCGCTGCTTGAGGGTCCGGAATATGCCGCCGACGGCCTGGCGGACGGTGATCGCGTCCGGGTGGTCGACGTGCAGCTCGTCGAGCTCGGCGAGCACTTCCAGGCAGAGCCTCAGCCGCTCGGGGTCGAGGCCGGGACCGTAGTCGATGTCCTCCTCGGTGCCCTCGACCCGGTCCTGCCCGGTGTCCGTCTGCTCGATGTCGGTCTGCCCGATGCTCACGCCTGCTGCCGCTTCCCGTTCCGCCACGCCCACACGCGTGAAGTCATGCCCGTTACCGCGTGAATGCTACGGGAGCGGCCCCGGCCCGGGCGAAAACCGGACGTCGGAGGGGGTCTTTGGATGATCCTCCATGTCTACGCGCGGAGCATTGATCACGGTTTGTGTACAGCCCCAGCAATGCTCTTCGAACTGGCTTTTGCCCCCGCCCTCCCGGAGAATCGAACGCTGGGTGCCGGGCGCCCGAGTGCGCCCCGGCGGCATCGCCGCAACCGCACCCGAGGTGTATCCCCCCAGCCAGAGAGCCCTTCTTCATGCGCTTCCTGAACGACCTCAAGCCCTCGTACGACTTGACGTACGACGACGTCTTCATGGTCCCCAGCCGTTCCGCCGTGGGCTCCCGGCAGGGCGTGGACCTCTCCTCGAACGACGGCACCGGCACCACCATCCCGCTGGTCGTGGCCAACATGACCGCCATCGCCGGCCGCCGGATGGCCGAGACCGTCGCCCGCCGCGGCGGCCTGGTCGCCATCCCGCAGGACATCCCCACCGAGGTCATCGCCGAGGTCGTCTCCTGGGTCAAGCAGCGCCACCTCGTCTTCGACACCCCCATCACGCTCGCCCCCGGCGACACCGTCGCCGAGGCGATCTCGCTGCTGCCCAAGCGCGCGCACGGCGCCCTCGTGGTGGTCGAGGACGGCAAGCCGGTCGGCGTGGTCGCCGAATCCGACTGCCAGGGCGTCGACCGCTTCACCAGCCTGGCCGACGTCATGTCCCGCGACCTGCTGGTGCTGGACGAGGGCATCGACCCGCGGACCGCCTTCGACAAGCTCACCGAGGCGCACCGCAAGCTCGCGCCCGTCGTGGACGCCGAGGGCCGGCTGGTCGGCCTCCTCACCCGCAAGGGCGCGCTGCGCGCCACCCTCTACAGCCCGGCCGTGGACGCGGCGGGCAAGCTGCGGATCGCCGCCACCGTCGGCATCAACGGCGACGTCGCGGGCAAGGCCTCGGCGCTGATCGAGGCCGGTGCCGACGTGCTGGTGGTCGACACCGCGCACGGCCACCAGGAGTCCATGATCAGCGCGCTGCGCGCGGTGCGCGGCCTGGACCCGAAGATCCCCATCGTGGCCGGCAACGTGGTCTCCGCCGTCGGTGTCCGCGACCTGGTCGAGGCGGGCGCCGACATCCTCAAGGTCGGCGTCGGCCCGGGCGCCATGTGCACCACCCGGATGATGACCGGCGTCGGCCGGCCCCAGTTCTCCGCCGTCCTGGAATGCGCCGCCGAGGCCCGCCGGCTCGGCAAGCACGTCTGGGCGGACGGCGGCGTGCGCCACCCGCGCGACGTCGCCATGGCGCTGGCCGCCGGCGCCTCCAACGTGATGATCGGCTCTTGGTTCGCCGGGACCTACGAGTCCCCGGGCGACCTCCAGACCGCCGCCGACGGCCGCCAGTACAAGGAGAGCTTCGGCATGGCCTCGGCCCGCGCGGTCAGCAACCGCACCGCCCAGGACTCCTCGTACGACCGTGCCCGCAAGGCGCTGTTCGAGGAGGGCATCTCGCACTCCCGGATGTTCCTCGACCCGGCCCGCCCGGGCGTCGAGGACCTGATCGACTCGATCATTGCGGGTGTCCGCAGCTCCTGCACCTACGCGGGCGCCGGCAGCCTGGAGGAGTTCCACGAGAAGGCGATCGTGGGCGTCCAGAGCGCGGCCGGCTACGCCGAGGGCAAGCCGCTGCACTCCAGCTGGGCCTGACCGCCACCGGCACCCGCCGGAGCCGGGCCGGCGGGCGCGTCCGTGGCGGCGGGGGTCGTGACGGTGGCGGCGGTGGTCGTGCCGGCGGTGTTCGGACTCGCGCTCGTACCGTCGGCCGGCGCGCGGCGCGCCGCGGGGGGGCGGGGGGCCGCGGGC
>NZ_JBEZUT010000005.1:0-58790 GCF_040636595.1 Kitasatospora sp. NPDC036755 | reverse complement strand
GTCGACGACCTCAAGGGCCTGGGCGAGGTCGCCCGCGAGCGCGGCCTCTGGTTCCACGTGGACGGCGCCTACGGCGGCGCGGGCCTGTTCCCGGCTTCCCACTCCGCGCGACCGGCGGTCCCGGCCTCAGCGGCCGCCGACCGCCTGCTTGACCAGGGTCCGCCCGAAGTCCCACATCAGTCCGCTCCCCCGGTGGGCCTCGTCCATGATGTCCGTGAAGGCGTCCACGAACCGGTCCACATCGCGCTCGGTGACGATCAGCGGCGGGATCAGCTTGATCACTTCCAGGTGGTCCCCGGACACCTGGGTCAGGATGCGGTGCCGTTGCAGCAGCGGCACGACCACCATCTGCGCGAACAGCCCCTTGCGCGCCGCCTGGAGCGCGGTCCAACCGGTGCGCAGCTTGAGCGACTTGGGCCGCCCGAACTCGATCCCGATCATCAGCCCGCGGCCGCGCACCTCGGCGAGCAGCTCGTACCTGTCGACCAGCGCGGTCAGCCGTTCGCGGAGGTGGTCGCCCACCTTGCGGGCGTTCTCCACCACCTGCTCGTCGCGCATCACCTCCAGGGTCGCCAGCCCGGCCGCCATGGCCTGGGCGTTGGCGCCGAAGCTGGCCGAGTGCACCAGCACCCGGTCCATCGAGGAGTACACCTTCTCGAAGATCCAGCTCTTGCCGAGCGTCGCCCCGACCGGCACGTACCCGCCGGACAGCGCCTTGGCCGCGCAGACCAGGTCGGGCAGCACGCCGTCCTCGTGCTGGTAGGCGAAGAATTCGCCGGTGCGGCCGATGCCGGTCTGCACCTCGTCGCAGATCAGCAGCGCCCGGTGCTCGTGGAGCAGTGCCTGGGCGGCCCGCAGCCAGCCGGGCGGCGGCGCCTGGACGCCCTTGCCCTGGATCGGTTCGACGATCAGCCCCGCGACGTCGCCGCGTTTCAACTCCTTGGCCAGCGCGGCGAGATCGCCGAGCGGGATGGCGGTGTCCGGCAGCAGCGGGTCGAAGCCCTTGCGGAAGCCGCTCTCCCCGTTGACCGAGAGCGAGCCGGTGGTCAGCCCGTGGAAGGCGTGGTCGGCGTAGAGGATCCGCCGGCGTCTGGTGGCGTACCGGGCGAATTTGAGCGCGGTCTCCACCGCCTCGGTGCCGCTGTTGCCGAAGAACACCCGGTCCAGCCCGGGAGCCTGGGCCAGCAGCCGCTCGGCCAGCAGCCCGGGCAGCGGCGAGCAGTCGAAGCGCACCAGGTCCGGCAGGTCGAGGTCCATCACCTGCCGGATCGCCGAGCGCACCACCGGGTGGTGGCGGCCGAGCGCGAAGATCCCGAAGCCGGCCAGCATGTCGAGGTACTCGTTGCCCTCGGCGTCGTAGAAGTACTGCCCGCGGGCGCGCTCGTAGTACTTGTCGAAGCCGATGGTGTGCAGCATCCGCGGCAGCTGCGGGTTGAGGTAGCGGCCGTGCAACTCGTAGCGTTCGCCGCCGCGTTCGGCGATCAGCTTGGCGAGGTCGAAGGCGGGGCGGTCTGGTTCAGCCGGCATGGCGCGGGTTCGCTCCTCGGGTCGGTAGCAGGTTCTTGGCGAAGACGGCGGTCTGGGCGGCGACCCCGGTCCCGGTGAGCCCGGCCTCCTCCAGGATCTCCCCGCGCGAGGCGTGGCCGAGGAACTCCTGGGGCAGGCCGAGCACCCGCACCGGCACGTCCACGTCGGCGTCTCGCAGCGCCTGGGCGACGGCCGAACCGACGCCTCCGGTACGGCCGTTGTCCTCGACGGTGACCACCAGCCGGTGGGCGGCGGCCAGTTCGGGCAGCGTCGGGTCGACCGGCTTGACCCAGCGCGGGTCGACCACGGTGGCGGTGAAGCCCTCGGCGAGCAGCAGCCGGGCGGCGTCGAGGCAGGCGGAGGCGGTGGTGCCGACCGCGACCAGCAGGATCTCCGGCGCCCGCCCGGTGCGTAGCAGCACGTCCACTCCGCCGATCCGCTCGACGGCCGGCACCGCGGGCCCGATGTTGCCCTTCGGGAAGCGCACGACGGTCGGGGCGTCGCGGACGTCGACGGCCTCGCGCAGCTGGGCGCGCAGCTGTTCGGCGTCGCGTGGCGCGGCGAGCCGCAGGCCGGGTACGACCTGGAGGATCGACATGTCCCACATGCCGTTGTGCGAGGCGCCGTCCGGCCCGGTCACCCCGGAGCGGTCGAGCACGAAGGTGACGCCCAGCCTGTGCAGGGCGACGTCCATCAGGACCTGGTCGAAGGCCCGGTTGAGGAAGGTCGCGTACACCGCGACCACCGGGTGCAGTCCGCCGGTGGCGAGCCCGGCCGCGCTGGTGACGGCGTGCTGCTCGGCGATCCCGACGTCGAAGGTCCGTTCCGGATAGGCCTTGGCGAACGGGGCCAGGCCCACCGGCTGGAGCATGGCCGCGGTGATCGCCACCAGGTCCGGCCGCTCGGCACCGAGGGTGACCAGCTCGTCCCCGAACACCGAGGTCCAGGAGACCCCGCCGGTGGGCGAGATCGGCAGGCAGGTGTACGGGTCGATCGGGTTGACGGCGTGGAAGCGGTCGGCCTCGTCCTGCTCGGCCGGCCGGTAGCCGCGTCCCTTGACGGTCAGGCAGTGCACGATGACGGGCCCGCCGAAGTTGCGGGCCTGGCGCAGCGCCTGTTCGACCGCGCCCAGGTCGTGGCCGTCGATCGGCCCGAGGTACTTGAGGCCGAGGTCCTCGAACATGCCCTGCGGGGCGAAGGCGTCCTTGAAGCCCTTCTTGGCGCCGTGCAGCGCGTCGAAGATCGGCTGGCCGACCAGCGGGGTGCGCTGCAGGGCCTCCTTGCCGAGTGCGAGGAAGCGTTCGTAGCCCTGGGTGGTGCGCAGGGTGGCCAGGTGGTTGGCGAGGCCGCCGATGGTCCTGGCGTAGGAGCGCTCGTTGTCGTTGACGACGATGACCAGCGGCCGGTCGCGCGCCTCGGCGATGTTGTTGAGCGCCTCCCAGGCGAGCCCGCCGGTGAGCGCGCCGTCGCCGATCACCGCGACGGTGTGCCGGTCGTGCTGGCCGAGCAGCCGGGCGGCCTTGGCCAGGCCGTCGGCGTAGGAGAGCGCGGTGGAGGCGTGCGAGTTCTCGACCAGGTCGTGCTCGGACTCGCCCCGCGAGGGGTACCCGGAGAGTCCGCCGCGCATCCGTAGCCGGCTGAAGTCCTGTCGGCCGGTGAGCAGTTTGTGGACGTAGCTCTGGTGGCCGGTGTCGAAGACGATCCGGTCGTACGGCGAGTCGAAGACCCGGTGCAGGGCGATGGTCAGCTCCACCACGCCCAGGTTGGGCCCGAGGTGGCCGCCGGTGCGGGTGACGGCGTCGATCAGGAAGTCGCGGATCTCGTCGGCGAGCAGCGGGAGTTCGACGGCGGGGAGCTTGCGCAGCTCGGCCGGGGACGTGACGCGGGAGAGCAGTGACATGGGTACACCTCACGACTCGGAGCGGTGCGGTGGCGCCTCCACCCGGTCCGGAAGCGGGCCCGGCCCGGCGCTGGGGCGGCGCCGGCCCGGGCGCGGGGCCCGGGCCGGGGTGCCGACCTGGAGGTCAACTCCCGTCTCAGCGGCCCTTGTTGCCGCTGACGGTCTCGGTGATGGCGCGCAGCGACTGCTGGAGCGAGCCCATCGTCGCGAGGACGGCGGTCGGCTCGTAGCCGCAGTGGGCCATGCAGTTCTCGCAGCGCGGGTCCTTGCCGCGGCCGTACTTGCTCCAGTCCGTCTTCTCGACCAGTTCGCGGTAGGTCGGCACGTAGCCGTCGGCCATCAGGTAGCAGGGCCGCTGCCAGCCGAACAGCGAGTAGTTGGGGATGCCCCAGGGGGTGCACTCGAAGTCGGCCTTGCCCTCCAGGAAGTCCAGGAAGAGCGGGCTGTGGTTGAGCCGCCAGCGCCGGCGGTTGCCGTCGGCGAAGGCCTTGCGGAAGAGCTCCCTGGTCTGCTCGACCCCGAGGAAGTGCTCCTGGTCGGGCGCCTTCTCGTAGGCGTAGGCGGGCGAGATCATCATCTCGTCCACCTTGAGCTCGTCGTTGAGGTAGTCCAGGACGTCGATGACGGTCTGCGGGGTGTCGGTGTTGAAGAAGGTGCTGTTGGTGGTGACCCGGAAGCCGCGCCGCTTGGCCTCCTTGATCGCCGCCACCGCCTCGTCGAAGGTGCCCTCCTTGGCCACCGACTCGTCGTGCCGCTCCCGCAGGCCGTCGATGTGCACCGCGAAGGTGAAGTACGGCGAGGGCGTGAACTTGTCCATCTTCTTGCGCATCAGCAGCGCGTTGGTGCAGAGGAAGACGTACTTGCGGCGCTCGACCAGCTGCCGGACGATCTCGTCGATCTGCGGGTGCATCAGCGGCTCGCCGCCGGCGATCGAGACCATCGGCGCACCCGACTCCAGGACCGCGCCGACCGCCTGGGCGACGGGCATCCGCTGCTTCAGGACGCCCGCGGGGTGCTGGATCTTGCCGCAGCCCTCGCAGGCGAGGTTGCAGGCGAAGAGCGGTTCCAGCTCCACGATCAGCGGGAACTTGTCCCGGCGCTTGAGCAGCTTCTGCTGCATGAGGTAGGTGCCGACCCGCACGGTCTGGCGCAACGGCATGGCCATGGCTAGCTCGCCTCCTGGGGGAGCGTCGAGGATGTGGGGTGGTTCAGGTCCGCGGAGCCGTTCAGGACCGCGGGTCCGGGCGCGCGCTCCTGCCGGTACCAGTCGACGAGGGCGGGCACCGTCGCCCTCAGGGTCCGCCAGGCGCGCACCCCGGCCGGGAGGGTGCCGAACCGCAGCAGTTCGTGCTCAGGCGTGTCCACCACCACGCGCAGGACGGCCGTCGGCAGTACGGGCCGCACCTCCCGCAGCGCGGCCAGGACGGCGGCGGCCTCCATGTCGACGGCGAGCGCGCCCTGGACGTGCAGTGCCCGCCGTTCGATGCCGCGCACCACGTGGTCGGCGGTGTGGTGCACGCCGGTGTGCACGGTCAGGCCGCGCTCCTTCAGCGCCCGGGTGAGCTCCGCCCCGGAGTCGAGCGGGTACAGGTGGCCCTCGGCGTCGCGCACGCCGTCGGCGGCGACCACGTCGCCGGGCTGCACGCCCGGGCCGAGCGCGGCTCCGAAACCGGCCACCACCACGGCGCCGTACCCGGTGGGGGCGGAGCCGAGCAGCCGACGGACGGCCAGCCCGGCGCGCCGCCGGCCGACCCCGGTGCGCACCAGCACCGGGGACCCGCCGGGCGCGCCGCGCCAGTCACCGCCGCGCAGGGCCCAGACCTCGGGGCCCAGGGCGCAGAGCACCAGCAGCGGCGCGGTGGTCACCGCGCCGCTCCGATCGCCGGAGCGCCGTCGGCCCGGCTCGTGCCCGGGGCGCCGTGGACGTAGCGGCCGAGCGCGGTGACCGGGAAGACCAGCCGGTACAGGTGGTAGTTGATGGAGAAGTCCCACGGGAAGCCGGTTCCGGTGAACTGCGGTTCGTCCCAGGTGCCCTCGGGCAGCTGGGTGCGCACCAGCCACTCCACGCCGCGCTCCACCGCGGGGTTGGCCCGGCCCTGCGGCCCCTCGCCGGCCGAGAGCAGCGCCATCAGCGCCCAGGCGGTCTGCGAGGCGGTGGAGTCGCCGCGCCCGGCCCAGCGCGCCGGGTCGTCGTAGGAGCGCATGTCCTCGCCCCAGCCGCCGTCGGCGTTCTGCCGGTCCTCCAGCCAGCGCACCGCCCGGCGGATCGCCGGGTGCTCGTCGGGGACGCCGGCCGCGACCAGGGCGGGCAGCACCGAGCCGGTGCCGTAGATGTAGTTGGTGCCCCAGCGGCCGAACCAGGAGCCGTCGGCCTCCTGGTTGCGCAGCAGCCACTCGATGCCGCGCCTGGTCCGGGGGTCGCGGGAGCGGCCGGTCTCGGCGAGCATCTCCACCACGTGCGCGGTGACGTCGGCGGACGGCGGGTCGACGACCTCGCCGAAGTCGCAGAACGGCAGCTTGTTGGGCAGCGTGCTGGTGTTGTCCACGTCGAAGGCGCCCCAGGCACCGTTCTTGGACTGCATGCCGAGGTTCCACAGCACCGCCCGGTCGACCGCGCCGTCGACCCTGGCCGGGTCGGGGTGGGCGACCCGGCGCAGCGCGAGCACCACCTCGGCGGTGTCGTCGATGTCGGGGTAGGTGTCGTTCTCGAACTCGAAGGCCCAGCCGCCGGGGGCGAGCCCGGGCCGCTGGACGGCCCAGTCGCCGCGCTTGCGGATCTCCTCGCCGAGCATCCAGTCGACGGCGGAGACCAGCGCCGGGTGGTCGGCCGGAACCCCGCCGTCGACCAGGGCGATGGTGGCCAGGCAGGTGTCCCAGACCGGGGACTGGCAGGCCTCCAGCCAGCGCTTGCCGTCCTCGGTGTGCACGGTGAAGCGGTCGAAGGAGGAGAGCCCGGCCTTCATCACCGGGTGCTCCAGCTCGTAGCCCTCCAGGTGCAGGGCGATCAGCGAGTAGACGGCGGGGGGCTGGATGCCGCCCCAGCAGCCGTCGGCCTCCTGGCGCTCGACGATCCAGCGGCAGGCCTGCGAGACGGCCAGTCGGCGCAGCGGGCGGAAGGCCCGGCGGTGGTAGGCGTGCAGCACCTTGTCGAGGCGTTCGAAGAGGCCGTCCCAGGTGGTGGCGGGGGCGAGCGGCCGGTGGGGGTACGGGTCGTCCGGGTCGGTGTGCAGCTCGGTGAGCGCGAAGGGGGCCGGACGGACCGGGCGGTGGGAGGAGACCACGGTCAGCGGGACGATGGTCTGGCGGGCCCAGCAGCCGAAGGCGTAGATGTTCAGCGGCAGCCACCGGGGCAGGAAGATGATCTCGGGGGGCATCTCGGGCAGCCGGTCCCAGGGCCACCAGCCGAACAGGGCGAGCCAGATCCGGGTGAACACCCGGGCCGCCGCGATGCCCCCGGCGGAGCGGACGTAGCGCGCGGCGGCGAGCATGTGCGGGGCGTCCGGGTCGTCGCCGGCCAGTTTGAGCGCGACGTATGCCTCGACGGTGGTGGACAGCTCGGGCGGCCCGCCGTGGAAGGTGGACCAGGTGCCGTCCTCGCGCTGCTGGGAGCGGATCCACTCGGCGGTGGCGCGGGTCTGCTCCTCGGTGCGGATTCCCAGGAACTGTCGGAGCAGTAAGTCCTCGGCGTCCATGGTGACGTTGGTCTCCAGGTCGCCCTTCCACCAGCCCTCGGACGACTGCAGGGAGAGCAGGTGGGTGGAGGCGCGGGCCAGGGCCTCCCGTGCGTCGGCCGGCCGGAGGTCCGCCTCACCGGCCGGCCGGAGCTGGTCGGTGTCCTCGGGCTGCCACCTCCCCGCGCCCAGCAGGGTCGGGGGGCGGTCGCCCACCGCGACCGGCTCGGAATCGTACTCAGGGTCGAGCCGGCCGTCCGCGGTTGCTGTCAACGTAACGTCACCTCTCTCGTACCACCACGAATTCGGCGAGTGCGACGAAGTGCTCGCGCACCTCGTCGGTCATGGGCACCTCGTCCAGGGCGGCGAGGGCAGTCGTGTGCTGGCGGCGGGCCTCCTCCTGGGTCCAGGCACGGCCGCCGGCCTCCTCGATCAGCGCGGCCCGGGCGGCGAGCTCGGGCTCGCTCTCCTCCCCGCGTCCCTTGGGGTCGGCCAGTTCCTCGGCGAGCCGGCGCGAGGCCGCTCCGCCCTCGGCGAGTGCGGCGGCCACCGGCAGGGACTTCTTGCGCTGGCGCAGGTCGCCCCAGTGCGGCTTGCCGGTGACCTCGGTGGCACCCCAGATGCCGAGCAGGTCGTCCACCGCCTGGAAGGCCAGGCCCAGGTGGTGGCCGTAGCGCTCCAGCGCTCCGGAGACCTTGTCGTCGGCGCCGGCCAGGACGGCTCCGATCGCCGAGGCGGCGGCCAGCAGCGCCGCCGTCTTTCCGCCCTCCATCTCCAGGCACTCCGCGACCGTGACGCTGTCGCGCTGTTCGAAGGCGACGTCCATGGCCTGGCCGTCGATCAGCCGGCGGGTCGCCGTGGTGAGCAGCCGGACGGCACGCGCGGCGTCGGTGGGGCTCGTGTCACCGGTCACCGCGGCGTCGAGCAGCACCTCCGTGCCGAGCGTCGCCAGGGCGTCACCGACCAGGATCGCCTGGGCCGGGCCGAAGACCGTCCAGGCGGTGGCCCGGTGCCGTCGGGTCTCGTCACCGTCCATCAGATCATCATGGAGGAGGGAGAAGTTGTGCACCAGTTCAACCGCGACCCCGCCGGGCACCCCCACCTCCTCCGCCGCACCGGTGGCACGGGCGGACAGCAGCGCCAGCGCGGGGCGCACGGCCTTGCCGCCGTCCCCCGTCACCGGGGTGCCGTCCCGGTCGATCCAGCCGAAGTGGTAGGCGGCGACGGTGTCCATGGGTGCGGCCAATCGGGCGACGGCGGCCCGTAGCGGCGGGGTGCAGAGCGTACGGCTGCGGGCCAGCAGCTCCGGCACCGAGACCGGTTCGGCGTGCGCCGTGCCTCCGACGGCGAAGCCGGTGCGTGACTCCACGTGCGTTCCCTCTCCCTCGTGGTGCCGGACCGCCCGGGGCGACCGGGTGCTGTCGGTGCGGCTGGTGTCGAATCGAGTGCCAGTGCCGGTGGCGCCGGTGGTACCGGTCGTACCGGTGCGGCCGAACGGGCCGTTCCCGACGGTCGCGCCGATGCGGTCGACGCTACGCCCGTCGGCTCTGGCGGGCTCTCCGGCGGCGGGGCCCGCCGTCACCTGGGCCACCTCCCGTCGCCGCGGTCCACCGGCACCCTGGCGCCGGCGGCGGCGAGTGCGGCGTCGGCCGCGGCGTGACCGCTTCGCACCGCGCCCTCCATGGTCGCGGGCCAGCCGGTGGCCGTCCACGAGCCGGCCAGCAGCAGGCCGGGGACGTCGGTGCGGGCCGACGGCCGCAGCGCCCCGTTGCCCGGGGCCGGGTCGAAGGTCGCGGTGCGTTCCCGGGTGACGAAGAAGTCCAGCACCTCGGCCCGGGCCGCGGCCGGCAGCAGCCGGCCCAGCTCGGGCAGGTAGCGCTCGCGCAGTTCGGCCACCGGCAGGTCGATCTCGTCCTGTGCGGCGGACTGCGACAGCGCCAGGTACTGGGCACCCGGGTGGGCCCGGCCCGTCGGAGTGGCGGCCAGGCCGGAGTGCGCGGTGCGGTCGAAGACCCACTGGACCGGGGAGCCGAGCGCGGCGAAGAACGGGCGGCGCAACACCTTGCGGTCGTAGACCACGTGCACGTTGAGGATCGGCGCGGTGCCGAACCCGGCCAGCCGCTCCTGCCCGGGGATCGCGTTCGGCGGCAGCAGCGCGGCCGCGCTGTCCTGGGCGCCGGCCAGCACGACGGTGTCGGCGCCGAGCAGTTCCCCGCTCTCCAGCCGGACGGCGTGCTGCGGCGCGGCGGGCTTCAGTTCGGCCACCCGGGCCCGCAGCAGCACCCGTACGCCGGCCCGCTCCAGTTCGGCGAGCGCCCGGTCGTGGTGAATCGTGCCGAGCGGGACGGCGGCGGTGCCGATGTCCGAGGCGCCCGGGTCGGAGAGCAAGCCGGTCTTGAAGACCATCCCGGCGAGCGCCGTCGACACCTGGTCGGCCCGGCCGTTCAGGGTGGCGACGCCGACCAGGTCCCACAGGGCGGCCCGGGTGGCGGCGTTCTGCCCGTGGCGGTCCAGCCACTCGCCGAAGGAGACCTCGTCCAGCGCCGGGTCGGCGAGGTCCAGGCCCTTCAGGGCGAGCGCGCCGCGGACCACCCGGGCGCGGTCGGCCGGGGACAGGTGCGGGTAGCGGGCCAGGCTGCCGGCCAGGTGCAGCGGGACGGGCAGGCCCGTCCGGCGCAGTCGGCCGAGGGTGCGGACCGGGGCTGCCCGCGGCCCGGTGACGGAGAGTACCGGGATGTCGAGGCGGTCCTGGAGGTGGACCAGCCGGGAGGCGCCGAGGCGCTCCAGCAGGCCGCGGTAGGCGGTGCAGCAGCGCAGGTAGACGTGCTGGCCGTTGTCGACGGTCAGCTCGCCGCGCTGGAAGGAGAAGGCGAGGCCGCCGAGCCGGGGCCGCCCCTCGGCGAGGGTGACCCGGTGGCCCGCCTCGGCGAGGCGCAGTGCGGTGGTGATCCCGGCCAGGCCGCCGCCGACCACGACGGCGGCCGGGCGCGCGGCGTCGGCTCGCCCGGTCATCGGCCCTCCCCCTCGCAGTCGGTGGACCGCCCGCGGGCGGTCCCGGAAGCCGTCACTCGATCGTTCAACGCAAAACTACCCACACGTGAATCCGCGCTGACACAGCGTGACAGAACTGTTGCGAGAATCAAGAACGCCCCCCGGCGAGCCCGGAAAGCGCCACGTACGCCTTCTCCCAGCCGGGCAGCGAGACCCGGCCGCGCAGCACCGACTCCGGGTCGGTGGCGATCCGGCCGAGCAGCCGGTGGTAGATCCCGGCCATCGCGGCGGTGCAGGCGCGGCTGCGGCGGTCGAGCATCGGCAGCAGCCGCAGGCCCTCCTCGAAGGCGGCCTGGGCGCGGGCGGCCTCGAAGGCCACCAGTCCGGTGAAGTCCGCGCCGACCGGCGGCTCGGGCAGCGCGAAGCCCTGCTCGCAGCCGAACCGGACCAGGTCCTCGCTCGGCAGGTAGGTACGGCCGTTCAGGGCGTCCTCGCGCAGGTCGCGCAGGATGTTGGTGAGCTGCAGCGCCAGGCCCAGGGTGTCCGCGTAGCGTGCCCCGAGCTCCGGGTCGTCGCAGCCGTAGACGCCCAGCGAGAGCCGGCCGATCGCGCCGGCGACGCAGCGGCAGTAGACCTTCAGCTCGTCGTAGGTCTGGTACTCGGCGCCCTTGAGGTCCATCTCGACGCCGTCGATCAGTTCGTCGAAGCCGCCGAGCGGGATCGGGAAGCGCCGGGCCGCGTCGGCCAGGGCGACCTTGATCGGGTCGGTGTCGTCCTCGGCGACCACCCCGGAGCGGACCTCGTCCACGAGTTCCCGGGTGCGCAGCAGCGCCTCGGCCTTCCGGTCGTCCGGGAGGTCTCCGTCGCCGATGTCGTCCACCCGCCGGGCCAGGGCGTACAGGGCCGACATGGCCAGCCGCTTGGGTTCGGGCAGCAGCCGGATGCCGTAGCTGAAGTTGCGCGCCTGCAGTCCGGTGACTGCCTCGCAGTACCGGTACGCCGCCATGACCTGGGCCGACGCCAGTGGTGATGCCGCCACTCGGGCGTTCACCTTCCCTTCGCGAAGATGGCCGCCGCCTTCACTGCGAGGCGGCGCTTGTCAGGCTTCGCCTGCTGGGCGAGCACGTCGTACCCGGCGTCCTCGACGGCCGCCAGGGCCGCGTAGCCGCCTGCGGTGAATCCCGCCAGGAGCAGTCGAAGCCTCCCCCGAACCGTACCTACCAATGGTGCGCCGCGGTCGAGCAGGGTGCGGGCCCGCTCGACCTCGAAGGCGATCAGCTCGCGCACCGCGCCGTCGGCGGAGGGGGCGGCCAGGTCCGCCTCGGTGACGCCGAAGCGGGCCATGTCCTCGGCGGGCAGGTAGATCCGGCCGTGGGCCAGGTCCTCGGCCACGTCCTGGAGGTGTTCGACCACCTGGAGGCCGCTGCACACGGCGTCGGAGAGTTCGATCCGCTCGGGGGTGGAGACGCCCGCGATGGCCAGCACGAGGCGACCGACCGGGTCGGCGGAGAGGGTGCAGTAGCCGATCAGGTCGTCGAAGGTGGCGTAGCGGGCGGTGGTCTGGTCCACCCGGTTGGCCTCGATCAGACGGCGGAACGGCTCGGGGGTCAGGCCGCGCCGGTCGACCAGCGGGACGAGGGCGCTCATCAGCGGGTGGCGGGGGCGGTCGGTGCCGGCCGCGGAGCCGCCGGCGGTGCGCAGCGCCGTCTCGAACACCCGGTCGAGGTCCCGCTCCAGCCCGTCGAGCAGGGCGAGCCGGAAGGCCGTCTCCTGCGCGGTCGGCGGGCCGGACTGGTCCGAAGGGGTGGCGGGGGGCGTCCCCTCGACGCCGAGCAGGCGGGCGGTGGCGGCCGGGTCGGCCAGGTCGCCGTCGCCGGCGTCGTCGACCAGGCGGGCGAAGCCGTACACCGCCATCAGGTCGTCGCGCCAGGCCGCGGGCAGGAAGAACGGGGCGACGGGGAAGTTCTCCGCGCCCGCCTTGTCCAGGGTCTGTCCTGCGGATCCGTTCACCGGCGTATCTCTGGGCTGGGCCGAAGCCGACACTGCTGTCACTCCCCCGTTCTACACCGCGTGGCACGACCGGCCCGACTCGGACACGCGTCCGAGCGCGGGCGTCACGCACGGCACACCGCCCCCGAGACCACCAGGCTGACACGCCCGGGCGCGCCGGAGAAGACCGCCCCGCCCGGGGCACGGGGGCGCTCGCCCCGGCGCTCGCGGGCCGCCCGGCGCACCAGGGGGCGCGCAAGGCGAAGGGCCGGTCCCGGAGAATTCCGGAACCGGCCCCTGTGAGTGTGACGGGGACTACGGTCGCTCGCCGCGCTCGTAGCGGCTGACGACCTCCTCGGTGGGCCCGTCCATGACCAGCTCGCCGGCCTCGATCCATATGGTCCGCTCGCAGACCTCACGGATCGAGTTGTTGTCGTGGCTGACCAGGAAGACCGTACCGGCGGACTTGCGCAGCTCGTCGATCCGCCGCTTGCTGCGCTGCTGGAAGGCCTGGTCGCCGGTGGCGAGGGCCTCGTCGATCAGCAGCACGTCGTGGGTCTTCGCGGCCGCGATCGAGAACCGCAGCCGGGCGCCCATGCCGGAGGAGTAGGTGCGCATCGGCAGGGAGATGAAGTCGCCCTTGTCGTTGATGCCGGAGAAGTCGACGATGTCCTGGTAGCGCGCCCTCACCTGGGCCGGGGTCATGCCCATCGCCAGGCAGCCGAGGATGACGTTGCGCTCACCCGTGAGCTCGTTCATCAGCGCGGCGTTGACGCCCAGCAGCGAGGGCTGGCCGTTGGTGTAGATGCCGCCCTTCTCGGTCGGCAGCAGGCCCGCGATGGCGGCCAGCATGGTCGACTTGCCGGAGCCGTTGGAGCCGATCAGACCGATCGCCTCACCCTTGTACGCGGTGAAGCTGATGCCCTTGACCGCGTGCACCTCGCGCACGCCGGCGGCGCGCTTGCGGCTGATGATGCGACTCAGCGCCGAGGTGGCGCTGCCCTTGCCGGAGCCGGCGCCGTGCACCTTGTAGACGATGTGCACGTCGTCGACGACGACGGTGGGCTCGCGGGCCACGTCCGCGTCCTGGACGAGGTCGTCCTTGCTCAGGTCGATGTCAGCCACGGCCGTACTCCTCCTCGGCCTTCCAGAAGAAGACGTATCCGACGACGAACATGCCCACGCCCCAGGCGAGGCCGTACGCCCACTGGTGTGCCGGGAGGGACTGGTGCACCGGCTGGTGCGGGTTGTAGATGACCGGCGCGAACGCGTGCCGCAGCAGGTCCATGTAGACCGACGCCGGGTTGAGCGACATCAGCGTCTGGATGTAGTGCGGCCAGTGCGTGATCTTGTCCTGGATGCTGAACATCACACCGGACAGGAACATCCAGGCGCGCATCACGAACGGGATCAGCTGGGAGATGTCGCTGGTCCGGGAGCCGATCCGGGCCATCACCAGGGAGATGCCGGTGTTGAACAGCGTCTGCAGCAGCAGCGCCGGGATGATCAGCAGCCACGTCCGGCCCGGGGTGATCCCGGCGGCGAGCACGGTGACGACCAGCACCACCATCGAGATCAGCAGCTGCTGGAGCTGGATCACGGTGAAGGCGATCGGGAGGCTGGCCCGGGGGAAGTGCAGCGCCCGGATCAGCCCGAGGTTGTCGGAGATCGCCCGGGTGCCGGCCTGCACCGCGTTCTGGGTGAACTGGAAGACGAAGACGCCGATGCACAGCCAGGCGATGTAGGTGTTGTCCGGGAAGCCCTGCTTGCTCGCCAGGATCACGCCGAAGACCAGGTAGAACACCGCGCAGTTGAGCAGCGGGGTCACCACCTGCCACAGCTGGCCGAGCTTGGCGTTGGTGTACTGGGCCACCAGGCGGGCGGTGGCGAAGGCCCAGATGAAGTGGCGCCGGGCCCAGAGCTGCTTGGAGTAGGCGAACAGGCCGGGACGGGCGCCGCTCACCGTCAGACCGTACTTGTCCGCAAGCTGCTTGGGGGTCAGGCCCGCGTCCGCCCCCCTGGGGGCCGAGAGGCTGACGGGTTCACTCACTGTCGACACATTCGTCCTTCACGCGGGATCGGTCGGGGCGGCCGGTCGGCGGGGTCCGCCGGTCGTGCGCCGATGGGGATCCACTGGGATCTCGGGGGAGCCGGCCGGTGTGTGGGCACCGGCCGCAGCGATCGGCCGTCCGACGGGGGTGCCCGTCGGACGCGATCAGATGATCGGTGGTCGGCCCAGCCTGGTCAGTCGCCAGACGGTACGCCACCGCATGGGCCGCCGCGGACCACAGGGTTCGCGCCAGCCCGCCCGGAATCCGCCCCACCAGGCCTTCAGCGCCTCCGGGGAGGGGCGGCGGGCCAGGGTCAGCAGGAACCAGGTTCCCAGATAGAGAGGCACCAACAGGGCCGGAAGGTTCCGCCTCGCGAGCCAGACCCGGTTCCGGGCCACGTTGTGGAAGTAGGTCGCGTGGCGGGCGGGCGAGGTCGTGGGGTGGTGCAGCACCACGTCCGCCCGGTAGTCGATGGCCCAGCCGGCGTCCAGCGCACGCCACGCGAGGTCGGTCTCCTCGTGGGCGTAGAAGAACTCGGCGGGCAGCTGCCCGGCCTGCTCGAACACCTTGCAGCGCACCGCGCTCGCGCCGCCCAGGAAGGTGGTCACCCGGGACGAGCGCAGCGGGTCGCTGGCGCGCAGCCGGGGGACGTGCCGGCGCTGGGTGACCCCGGTCTCCGGGTCGGCGATCCGGAAGGAGACGATGCCCAGCTCCGGGTCGGCGGTGAAGGCCTCGCGCAGCAGGCGGGCCGAGTCGGTGCGCGGCAGGTTCCCGTCGTCGTCCAGGAAGAGGACGGCGTCGACCTCCGCGCCGTCCCGGCCGAACAGCTCGATGCCGACGTTGCGGCCGCCCGGGATTCCCAGGTTCTCCGGCAGCTCGACGGTGCGCACGCCCTCGGGCAGCGGGGGCAGCTCCACGCCCTGGCCGACCACGGCCAGCTCGACCGCCGGGCCCTCCTGGGCGCGGACGGCCTCGATCAGGGCGTTGAGCTCGGCGGGCCGGTTGCCCATGGTGATGATCACGGCGCCGAGGCGGAAGTTCTCCGCGGTGCTCTCGGCGCTCATCGCAGCCTGCTGGAGAGGACGATGCTCAGCAGGTGCAGCACGGTCTGGAGCATGGCGATCGCCGCCAGCACCACCACCGCGAGCCGGGTGAAGAGGAGCCCGCCGTGCACCGCGTCCGCGACGCCCGCGGCCAGGATGAACAGCGAGGCCTCGACCGCGCCGACCAGCCGGTGGAACTTCAGGACGGAGGCCGCCCGGCGGGCCTTGGCGACGGACGCCGAGCGCGGCACCGAGGCGCTGTCCTCGACGGCCGTCAGACCGCTGCGGGCCCGGGCCACGTCCACCAGGTCGGTCTCGGACTTGATCAGGATCGCGCCCAGCGCGGCCAGGGTGCCGAGGAAGGCCCACTCCCAGTGGGAGCCGGCGCCCTCGCGGTGCAGCAGGTCGGTGGCGCGCAGGCCGAGGCCGGTCAGCAGGGCCGCCTCGGACATGTAGTGGCCGACCCGGTCCAGGTAGACACCGGTGAGCGAGGTCTGCCGGCGCCAGCGGGCCACCTCGCCGTCCACACAGTCCAGCAGCAGGTAGACCTGGATCAGCAGGGCGCCCAGCACGGCGCCCGCGATGCCCGGCACGACCAGCGCGGCACCGGCCAGGATGCCGGTGAACATCATCAGGTACGTCAGGCCGTTGGGCGTGATCGCCGTCACGGTGGAGAGCACGCGGGTGATCCGCAGCGAGATCTTCCGCATGTACAGGCGTCCGGCCCAGTGCTCGGCGCTGCGGCGCTGGAGCATGCCCTCCGGGTGGATCACCGCGCGCAGCTCCTCGATCGAGGGCCTGCGGCTCAGGTCCACCGGGGGACGCCCGGCGCCCGCGGTGGAGGGGTCAGCTGTTGACGGCTTGGACATAGTCGGCGTACGCGTCCCTGATTGCGGAAGGGGAGAGGTCGAGGTGTTCGAGGATGGTGAAGCGCCCCGGTCGGGTGTTCGGAGCGTAGTGCACCGCTTCGGTGAACTCCGCCTCGGTGAAGCCGATCTGAGCCGCGGTCACCGGCAGCCCGTGGCTCGCCAGGCGCTCCACGATCAGACCGGTCAGCTCGCGCTCGCCCCGCAGGAAGCTGGCGAAGGCGGCGCCGAGGCCGACCTGCTCGCCGTGCTGGGCGGACCGCTTGGGATACAGCACGTCCAGGGCATGCGAGATCTCGTGGCAGGCCCCCGACGAGGGCCGGGTGCTGCCCGCGATGTTCATCGCGATGCCGGACAGTACCAGGGCCTCGGCGAGCGCCGTCAGGAGGTCCTGGTCCTGGGTGCTCCCCGGGTGCCGCAGCAGGTTCTCGCCCGCCGAACGGGCCATCGCCACGGCCAGGCCGTCCACCGGCTCGCCGGTCACCGCGTGCGACAGCTCCCAGTCCGCGCACGCCGAGATGTTGGAGACGACGTCGCCCACGCCGGCCGCCACGAAGCGCTGCGGGGCCTGCCGGATCACGTCCAGGTCGACCACGATGCCGATCGGGCTGGGCACCCCGTAGGAGCCGCGGCCCGCATCGTTGTCCAGGGTCGAGACCGGCGAGCAGATGCCGTCGTGGGCCAGGTTGGTGGCGACCGCGACCAGCGGCAGGCCGACCCGGGCCGCGGCGTACTTGGCGGCGTCGATGATCTTGCCGCCGCCGAGGCCCACGATCGCGTCGTAGTGCCCGCCGCGCATCGCCTCGGCCAGCCGCACCGCGCTGTCCAGGCTGCCGTCGTCCACGTTGTACCAGTCGGCGCCCGGCAGGGCCGGCTCCAGGCGGCGGCGCATGGCCGAGCCGGAGCCGTTGCTGATCGCCACCGCGATCCGGCCCGAGGCCGACAGCCGCTGGTCCGCGAGGATGCCGCCGAGCGCGTCCAGCGCGCCCGGGCGGATCTCGACGAACAGCGGCGACGGGACCAGTCGGGTCAGTACCGGCACGCGATCTCCCGAGCCTTCGCCAGGTCGTCGTGGTTGTCGACCTCGACCCAGGAGACCTCGCCGATCGGCTGCACGTCGATCCGCAGGCCCCGGTTCACCATCTCCTGGTAGCCGTCCTCGTAGTACAGCTGGGGGTCGCGCTCGTAGGTGGCGCGCAGCGCGTCGGTCAGATCGGCAGCGGCGGACGGGTTGATCACCGTGACGCCGATGTACTCGCCGGTCGCCTCGTGGGGCTCCATCAGCTTGGTGATGCGGCGCATCCCGGCGGCCGGGTCGACGACGACCTTCATCTCCTCGTCGGCGAGCTTCTTCACCGTGTCGAGGGCGAGCAGGATGCCGGGGGCGGTGCCGGCCTCGGTCAGGCGGGCGTTGCCCTCCAGCATGGTGCGCTGGACGGAGGCCGGGTGGACGGTGTCGCCGTTGGCCAGCAGCAGGCCCTCGGCGAACAGGTCGCGGGCGCACCAGAGCGAGTAGGCGTTGTTCCACTCCTCGGCCTTGTCGTTCTCGACCAGGTGGAGCTTGACGCCGTACTTGCTCTCCAGGGCGTCCTTGCGGTCGTACACGGCCTCCTTGCGGTAGCCGACGACGATCGCGGCCTCGCGCAGTCCGACCTCGGCGAAGTTGCCGAGCGTGAGGTCCAGGACGGTCCGTTCCCCGTCGACCGGCACCAGCGCCTTGGGCAGGGTGTCGGTGTACGGGCGCAGCCGGCGGCCGGCGCCGGCTGCCAGAACGAGGCCGATCATGCGGGTCTCCTGATCCGTCGTGCTGTGCGCGCGGGGCCGTGCCGGAGGGCGGCGGCACCACCGGGCCCCGAACCGGTGCGTGTTCGACCGGGCCGGGCGGCGGCGCGCCGGTGCCGGCACAGATCCGGGCACCGTGTCGTATGTGATGGTAGGCGACCAGGGCGACCGGCCAGAACGCGCCCGCGGGCCCGGGGGCCGTTCCGGCGCCCGGGGAAGGGGGCGCCGGATCCGCAGGGCGGAGGGGTCGTCCCCGCCGGACGGAGGGGCCGTCTCCGCGGGGAGGAGGGGCCGTCTCCGCGGGGAGGTGGGGTCGTCTCCGCGGGGAGGTGGGTCCCGGGACGTTCGAACGGGGCCCGAACGCACGCCGAACGGTTCTGCGAATTCGGCGCCCCTTTCGAGGGCATCTCGGGCCCTTCTCCGGACGGTTTCCGACTCCTCCGGGTCATGATCCGTCCGGTTGTGCGTGGGACCCCTGCCGAGTGCCACCCATACGGCAGACTGGAGCCCGACGCCGGCGCCGGTGCCCCCGCCGTGTCCGACGCACCCGTCCGGTGCGCCGGAGACACCCGATACTCCCGGTGCTCCCGCTCCCGAAAGAGGCCCCATGCCCCAGAGTCTGCCGACCGACCCGACACACTTCGCCGCCGAGATCGACACCGGTCTCGACGTCGAGACCGATGTGACGGTCGCCCCCGGGGCAACCGGGTCCGCCCCCGCCGGAGCCGAGATCCTGCTGGAACTGGTCGACGACGAGGGCGTCACGATCGGCACCGGGGAGAAGCTCTGGGCCCACCAGCAGCCGGGCCGGCTGCACCGCGCCTTCTCCGTCTTCCTGTTCGACCGCCAGGGCCGCCTGCTGCTCCAGCGCCGGGCGCTCGGCAAGTACCACTCCCCCGGTGTCTGGTCGAACACCTGCTGCGGCCACCCGTACCCGGACGAGCGGCCGTTCGTCGCCGCCGCCCGGCGCACCGCCGAGGAGCTGGGCGTCGCACCGGCGCTGCTGTGCGAGGCGGGCACCGTCCGCTACGACCTGCCGGACGAGGCGTCCGGGCTGATCGAGCGCGAGTGGAACCACCTGTTCGTGGGACTGGTCACCGCCCCCGTCGAGCCGAACCCGGAGGAGGTGGACGACTTCGCCTTCGTGACCGCGCAGGAGCTGCGCGAGCTGCGGGCGGAGCGCCCGTTCTCGGTCTGGTTCGAGACGGTCTTCGAGGCCGCGCTCCCCGGCATCCGGGAGATCGCCGGGCGGGACTGGTAGTCCGGGCCCTGCCGTTCCGGTTCCTGCCGGTCCGGCCTTTGACCGCCCGGTCTTTGCCTGCCCGGCCGCTGTCGAGTCGGTCACTGTCGGCCCGATCGCTGCCGGTCCGGCCGCCGTGAGCCCGGTCACTGCCCGTCCGGCCGCGCCGGTGCCGGGCCCGGGCGGTCAGTGGCCGGGCTCCGCGGGGACGGGCAGCGAGGCCCAGATGACCTTGCCGCCCTCCCCCGTGTGTTCGACGTCACACACGCCGCCGGCCTGCAGGGTGACGCTCTTCACCAGCAGCAGGCCGCGCCCACCGGTCCGTCCGGTGTCGTTCTCCAGCGCCTTCGGCCGGTACGGGTCGCCGTCCTCGACCGACACCCGGACCCAGGCCCGTCGCACCGACAGCTCGGTGACCACCTCGGGCGACAGCTCCGCGGCGTGCGTCACCGCGTTGCTCACCAGCTCCGAGACGATCAACAGCAGGTCGTCCACCAGCTCCTGGTAGCGCACCCCGGTCATGCCCAGGGCCAGCAGGCGGTCGCGCACCGCGTGCCGGGTGAGCGGCACCGAGGCCTCGGTGGCCGGCACCGGGAAGCGCCACACGCCTTCCGCCGGGCCCCCGGCGGCGGTGGACCCGCCCGGGCCCTCCGTCCGCCTGCCGCGTCTGGGTTCGGCCTTCGCCGCTCCGCTGATCTGCTCCACGTCCAGCCGCCCCTTCGTCCGCGACCCGGGAATCAGGCGATCCGCTTCATGGCGCCCTCGGTCCACAGAGGCTAGGAGAGCCGTCGCGGCGGCCGTGGCACCGTCGACAAGTTGCCCGTGTCGGACCGGTTCCGGCCGCAACCGACCACGGGTGGTGCGGGAGTCGACCGGTTCCTACGCGGACACCACCGGTTCGGCCCGGATTCGAGCGTGCTCACCGGCCGTACCAACCTGTGCGGGCGGCGTGCGGGCCCGTCCCGGCCGCGCACGGGCCGACCGCGGGACCCGGCCGACCCGACCAGGATGTCCTGCGGCGAGGCCCCGAGGAAGCGCAGGTGAGAAGCACTCCAGAACCCTGGTAATGTTCTCTCTGTCGCCGAGGGGGCGAGGAAAAAGCCCCCGAAGCACACACCCGGTCCGGGTGGCGGAATGGCAGACGCGCTAGCTTGAGGTGCTAGTGCCCTTTATCGGGCGTGGGGGTTCAAGTCCCCCCTCGGACACAAGCGAATTCCCCGTGGGAGCCGAAAGGATCCCACGGGGAATTTCGTTTTTCGGGCCGCCCTTTTCATCCCGGGCCGGCCCCGGTCGCCATTCCCGGCCACCGCCCCCGTCCAGGCGCTGTGGCGTCGGCCTCCCCGTCGGTACACACCGGCCCGGAAGCCGGACACGAGATGGCAACAATCGGACGGTTTGAGCTTCCTCTGAGGTTTTCGCCCGTTTTCGGAACATAGGCTGCTCTCCGTTTGCCCGAAATAGCGACTCAAAATCGCAAAAACACCGACACCACCCGATGAACCACGAGCGAGAGGACCGATACGTTGAGTGAGCCCGAATCGTCGACGCCATCACACCAGAACTACCGCCGATCGCTCGGCACCATCAGCCTGACCGCCGTCGGGCTGGGGTCGATCATCGGCTCCGGATGGCTGTTCGGTGCCGAGCGTGCGGCCAAGCTCGCCGGCCCCGCCTCGATCCTCGCCTGGGTGATCGGTGCCGCGGTGGCGCTGACCATCGCCCTCACCTACAGCGAGCTGGGCTCGATGTTCCCCAAGGCCGGCGGCATGGTCCGGTACGGCCAGTACTCGCACGGCTCGCTGGCCGGCTACCTGGCGGCCTGGGCCAACTGGATCGCCATCGTCTCGGTCATCCCGGGTGAGGCCACCGCCTCCGTGCAGTACATGAGCTCCTGGCACTTCGGCTGGGCGCAGGGGTTGTACAACGGCAAGGAGTTGACCCTCAGCGGCGTGGCACTGGCCAGCGTCCTGCTGCTCGTCTACTTCGCACTCAACTGGTTCGCGATCACGCTGTTCGCCAAGACCAACACCGCGATCACCGTCTTCAAGGTCGTCGTCCCGACGGTGACCGCCGGCGCGCTGCTCTTCGCGCACTTCGACACCGCCCACTTCACCGACCACGGCGGCTTCGCGCCGAACGGCTGGAGCTCGGTGTTCACCGCCGTCGCGGTCTCCGGCATCGTCTGGGCCTTCAACGGCTTCCAGTCCCCGCTCAATCTGGCCGGCGAGGCCCGCAACCCGGGCAAGTCGCTGCCGAAGGCCGTCATCGGCTCGATCCTGATCGCCCTGGTGATCTACGTCGCGCTCCAGATCGCCTTCCTGGGCGCCATCCCCGGCGGCGACCTGGCGAACGGCTGGAGCAACCTCTCCTACACCTCGCCGCTGGCCGACCTGGCCATCGCCTGGGGCCTCAACTGGCTGGCGATCACGCTGTACGCGGACGCCTTCATCTCTCCCTCCGGCACCGGCATGATCTACGCCGCCACCACCTCGCGCATGATCCACGGCGTGCAGGAGAACGGCCACCTGCCGAAGATCTTCGGCCGGGTCGACGCCAAGACCGGCATCCCGCGCCCGGCGCTGGTGCTCAACCTGGTGGTCGCCTTCCTGTTCCTCGCGGTCTTCCGCGGCTGGGGCTCGCTGGCGGAGATCGTCTCGGTGGCCACCGTGATCTCGTACATCACCGGCCCGGTCGCCGTGATGGCGCTGCGCCGCCTGGCCCCCGAGCTGCCCCGCCCGGTCCGGCTGCGGGCCATGCCCGTGATCGCCCCGGTGGCGATGGTCTTCGGCTCGCTGGTGCTCTACTGGGCCCGCTGGCCGCTCACCGGCAAGGTCATCCTGCTGATGGCCGCCGGTCTGCCGATCTGGGCCTGGTACGAGCTGCGCAAGCCGTTCGTCGAGCTGAAGCCGCACCTGAAGGCGGGCGCCTGGATGGTCGCGTACCTGTTCGTGATGGCCGGCGTCTCCTGGGCCGGCAGTGCCGACTTCGGCGGCCACGGCTACCTGCCGGAGGGCTGGGACCTGCTGATCGTCGCCGCCATCGGGCTGGCGTTCTACCGCTGGGGCGTCGCCAGCGCCTGGGCCAACCCCTCGCTGGCCGCCGTCCGCAAGGAGATGGCGGAGGCCGAGGACGCGGCGTCCGACGGCGCCGCGGAGCCCTCGCGGGTCTGAGTCGCGTGAACGTACGAACCCGTGGCGCATGAACCCGTGAGCGCACGGTGAAGGGCCGGTCGGAACACTCCGACCGGCCCTTCGGCGTTTCATGGGGGGGGGCGCGCGGTGCGACGCGCTCCTGCTGTGCCATCCATTCTGCCGTGGCGGGCACCCCCGGGTCACCGTCTTCGGGGATGATCTTCGTCGCGTTCTCCGCGCCTAGCGTGGTGGCGGCGGCCCTCGGCAGGAGGGCCCGGGCGCGAGGAGCGGATCGGTATGACGGACGTACGGCGGCAGGGCGGCGGGCTCGGGTCGGAGCCTGGCGCGGGCCCGGTCGGGGAGCCGGCTTCGGAGCCGGCCGCGGAGCAGGCTTGGGACGGGGCGGCGGAGCATGCTTCGGACCTGGCCGTGGAGCAGGCTTCGGACCTGGCCGCGGAGCTGACCGGGATGATGGCCGAGGACGGCGCGGCCGCCCGGCTGGCGCACAGCCCCGACCTGGCCGAGCAGGCGGCCTGGCGGCGGCTCACCGCCCGGCACGGGGACCGGCTCGCGGAGATCATGACGGTGCACGGCTGGCCGACCGAACGCACCGTCGGCCCCGAGGCCGCCCGGGCGGCCTGGCTGCTGGCGCAGCACGCGGACCGGCAGCTCGACGTCCAGCGGCGGGCGGCCGCGCTGATGGGCGAGGCCGTCGACCGGGGCGAGGCGAGCGCCCGCGACCTAGCCTTCCTCCAGGACCGGCTGGCGGTCAACGAGGGCCGGGAGCAGCGCTACGGGACGCAGATCGGCGCGGTGGCGGACGGCCGGCCGGTGCCGTGGCCGTGCGAGGAGCCCGGGCGGCTGGACGAGCGGCGCGCCGAGGTGGGCATCGAGCCGTTCGACGAGTACACCGCGCGGTTCGCCCCGAAGTAACCATCAGGTCCGCCGGTCGGGATTGACTCTTGCGCGCGGCGGCCCTGCCGCATTGACTTGCCTCCGACTAGCGCTGCTAGTTAAGCGGGGGCCGAGTGGATCAGCGGATGAGTGGATGAGGGGACGATCGGTGCGGCAGGACGCGGAGTACCCGGAGCACAGCGACCAGTACATCGACGGCGAGTGGCGGCCCTCCGGGGACACCGGGTCGATCACCGTGCTGAACCCGGCGACCGAACAGGTGCTGGCCACCGTGCCGGCCGGCGGCGTGACCGACGTCGACGCGGCCGTGACGGCGGCCCGCCGGGCGGCCCGCGGCTGGGGTGCGACCTCCCGCGAGGAGCGGCTCGCGCTGCTGACCCGGCTGCGGGACGGGATCGCCGCCGCACAGGGCGAGATCACCGAGACGGTCGTCGCCGAGCTCGGCTCGCCGGTCGGCTTCGCCGGCGCCGTGCACGCCGGGCTGCCGCTCGCCGTGGCGACCTCCTACCTGACCCTGCTCGCCGAGCACCCCTTCGAGGAGCGGATCGGCAACTCGGTGGTGCACGCCGAGCCGGCCGGGGTGGTCGCGGCGATCACGCCGTGGAACTACCCGCTGCACCAGATCGTCGCCAAGAGCGTCCCGGCGCTGGCGGCCGGCTGCCCGGTGGTCCTCAAGCCGGCCGAGGACACCCCGCTGGTGGCCCGGCTGTTCGCCCGGCTGGTGCACGAGGCCGGGTTCCCCGCCGGCGCCTTCAACCTGGTGACCGGCACCGGCACGGTGGCGGGAGCAGCGCTCGTCGCGCACCGGGACGTGGACCTGGTCTCGTTCACCGGCTCCACCGCCGTCGGCCGGCAGGTCGCCGAAACGGCCGGCCGGGGGCTGAAGCGGGTCTCCCTGGAACTGGGCGGCAAGTCGGCCAACGTGGTGCTGCCCGGCGCCGACCTGGCCCGCGCGGTCAAGGCGAACGTCGCCAACGTCTTCGCCAACTCGGGCCAGACCTGCAGCGCGCTGACCCGCCTGCTGGTGCACGAGGACCAGTACGAGGAGGCGGTCGCCCGGGCCGAGGAGGTCGCCTCCCAGTACCTGCCGGGCGACCCGACCGACCCGCGGACCAGGATCGGCCCGCTGGTCAACGCCAGGCAGCTGGCCCGGGTCCGCGGCTACATCGACGGCGCGCTGGCCGAAGGCGCCCGGCTGGTCGTCGGCGGTTCGGAGCCGGTCGCCGAACTGCCCGCCGGCTACTACGTCCGCCCGACCGTGCTCGCCGACGTGGCCCCGGAGATGACGGTGGCCCAGGAGGAGGTCTTCGGCCCCGTCCTGGCGATCCTCCGCTACCGGGACGAGGACCACGCCGCCGAGCTCGCCAACGGCACGCCGTACGGCCTGGCCGGCGGCGTCTGGGCCCGCGACACCGACACCGCCGCCGCCTTCGCCCGCCGCCTCGACACCGGCCAGGTCGACCTCAACGGCGGCCGCTTCAACCCGCTCGCCCCCTTCGGCGGCTACAAGAGCTCCGGCCTCGGCCGGGAGCTGGGCCGCCACGGGCTGGAGGAGTTCCTCCAGTACAAGTCGCTGCAGTACTGAGGGGGCTCGGGCCGCGGGCGGACGGCTGACGGCTTTCGGCTGACGGGTTTCGGCGGACAGCTAACGACGAACGGATGACAGCGAACAGATGACAGATTTCGAAATCTGTCATCTGTTCGCTGTTTGCTGTTTACTGTTCGCAGTCCACCGTTCGCAGTCCGCCGTTCGCCGTCAGGCCAGGTCGACGCCCGGGTAGAGCGGGAAGGGGGTCAGCAGGTCGGCGGCGCGCTTGGCGGTGGCGTCGCGGAGGGCGGCGTCCAGGGTGTAGGCGGCCTTGGAGGGGGAGCCCTTGGCCGTGGTGGTGGGGGTGGTGGCGCGCAGGACGGTGTGGATCAGGTCGGCGATCTCGTCCATCTCGGCGGTCCCGAGGCCGCGGGTGGTCAGGGCCGGGGTGCCGAGGCGGATGCCCGAGGTGTACCAGGCACCGTTCGGGTCCAGCGGTACGGAGTTGCGGTTGGTGACGATGCCCGAGTCGAGCAGCGCCGCCTCGGCCTGGCGGCCGGTCAGGCCGTAACCGGAGACGTCGGCGAGGACCAGGTGGTTGTCGGTGCCGCCGGTGACCAGCTTGCCGCCGCGACGCAGCAGGCCCTCGGCGAGCGCCCGGGCGTTGTCGACGACGGCGTGGGCGTAGGCCTGGAACTCGGGCCGGCGGGCTTCGGCCAGGGCGACCGCCTTCGCGGCCATGACGTGCGAGAGCGGGCCGCCGAGCACCAGCGGGCAGCCGCGGTCGACGTGCTCGGCCAGCTCGGCCTGGCACAGCACCATGCCGCCGCGCGGGCCGCGCAGGGACTTGTGGGTGGTGGTGGTGACGATGTGGGCGTGCGGGACCGGGTCGTGGTCACCGGTCAGCACCTTGCCCGCGACCAGGCCGGCGAAGTGCGCCATGTCGACCATGAGGGTCGCGCCGACCTCGTCCGCGATCTCGCGCATCGTGCGGAAGTTCACCAGCCGCGGGTAGGCCGAGTACCCGGCCACGATGATCAGCGGACGGAACTCGCGGGCGGTCTCGCGCAGCGCGTCGTAGTCGATCAGGCCGGTGGCCGGGTCGGTGCCGTAGCTGCGCTGCTCGAACATCTTGCCCGAGATGTTGGGACGGAAGCCGTGGGTGAGGTGGCCGCCGGTGTCCAGGGACATGCCGAGCATCCGCTGGTTGCCGAGCTCCTGGCGCAGCCGCGCCCAGTCCTCCTCGGTGAGGTCGTTGACGTTGCGGACCTCGGCGCGCTCCAGCGCCGGGCTCTCGACCCGCTGGGAGAGCACGGCCCAGAAGGCGGTGAGGTTGGCGTCGATGCCGGAGTGCGGCTGGACGTAGGCGTGGTCGGCGCCGAACAGCTCCCGGGCCTGCTCGGCGGCGATGCTCTCGACGGTGTCGACGTTGCGGCAGCCCGCGTAGAAGCGGCGGCCGACGGTGCCCTCGGCGTACTTGTCGCTGAGCCAGTTACCCATGGTGAGCAGGACGGCCGGGGAGGCGTAGTTCTCGCTGGCGATCAGCTTGAGCGAGGCGCGCTGGTCCGCCAGCTCCTGGCCGATGGCGCCGGCGATCCGCGGGTCGACGCCGGCGATCACGTCGAGGGCGCTGCGGAAGGCGGTGTCGGCCGCGGCGGAGGCGGCGGTGTGGGGCTGCTGGGCCATGGCGGTCTCCTGGTGGGGATGACGGGGGCCCAGGCGCTCGGCAACTTCACGTGAGGATTCACGGGGCCGCTTCCCGATGGTTGATTCCATCCCTGCGCGCCAGTCGCGGCCCACCGGAATCGTACCAACACCGCGAGCACTGTGGCGGAGGTCTCAGAATGCGGGACGGGCAGTCCACTACGCCCCGCTATGTCCGTTCTTTTGCAACGCCAGTGTTTCAGCGAAATGAAGCCGCCACATTTCCCGAAACAGTTCGGCGGGAATGACCGGATCGACCGTCGAGGGTGATTTGCGGAACCTCGGACGCATCCGGTCAAATATCGATCGAACGGCAGCCGGGAAAACCCCGGACGCCGTACCGGAAATGCACACCAGCGCACCCTCACCCATGGGGCGGCGGAGAATTCGGGGGTTACGCCTCATGGCCGTGGTCGACACCGTCCCAGGCACCGCGAGCGGGCCCGCGCCCGCCGCCGACCCCGGACTGCTCCGCCGGATCCTGCGGGACCGGGTCGGCGCCTGCGCCCTGGCGGTGGTGGCCCTGTTCCTGCTGCTCGCCCTCGGCGCCCCGCTGGTCTCCGCGCTGTACGGGAAGAACCCGGTCGAGCACTACGGCCAGAACCTCCCCGGCCTGCTCAGCGACGGCGGCCTGCCGATGCTGCCGAACGGCGGGATCTCCGGGGACTTCTGGTTCGGCCTGGAGCCCGGTCTCGGCCGGGACGTGTTCACCCAGCTGCTGTACGGCATCCGCACCTCGCTGCTGATCGCCTTCGCGGCCGCCGCGGTGACCACCACGCTGGGCGTGCTGGCCGGCGTCGCGGTCGGCTACCTCGGCGGGATCACGGACCGGCTGTTCGGATTCCTCGCGAATGTGCTGCTGGCCTTTCCCACGCTGCTCCTGCTGCTGGCGCTCAGTCCGGTGATCCAGTCCCGACTGGTCGACCCGGGCGCCGCGGAACCGGAGTGGATGCAGTTCCTGGTACTGGTCCTGGTTTTCTCGGCGTTCGGCTGGATTCCGCTCGCACTTTCCCTGCGGGCCACCGTCCGCTCGCTCCGGGAAAGGGATTTCGTGCAGTCCGCACGGGCCCAGGGCGCGAGCCGTTTCCATGTCGTCGTCCACGAACTTCTGCCGAATGTGCGCTCGCAGCTGCTGGTGCACGCCACCATGGCGGTGCCGACCTTCGTCGCCTCCGAGGCCGCGCTGTCCTTCCTCGGCGTCGGCGTCACCGAGCCCGTCCCGGACTGGGGGCGGATGATCGCGCGCGGTTCCGAGGTCTTCCAGGCAGACCCGACGTACATGGTGTTCCCCGGGGTGGCGCTGCTGCTGTTCGTCGTCGCCTTCAACCTGCTCGGCGACGCCGTCCGGGACGCGCTGGACCCGCGGAGCGGCATCGCCCGCTGACGGCTCCGCCGGACACCACCCCGCCGGGCGCCGGCGCCATTCGCCGGGCACCCCCTTCCGGACACCACCTCTCCGGACACCATCCGCCGGGCACCGCCCGCGGAAACCTTTCGCCTCCTCCCATCCATCAACCCCGAGCCCGTCCCGGCACGATCCGCCGGGACAAGGAGAGATTCGCCATGCGCTGGACCAGACCGTCCCTCGCCGTCGTCGCCACCGCCCTGCTGGCGACCTCCTGCTCGGCCGGCGCGGGCAGCACCACCGGAGCCGGCGGCGCGGCCGGTTCCGGGGTCTCCGCCAAGGAGACCTCCCCGCTGACCGCCGTGCTCGGCACCGAACAGGAGAGCGCCGGCCCCGCCCCGGCCGTCCCCGGCGCCCGTGCGGGCGGCACGGTGAACGTGTACAACAGCGTCGAGTTCCGCCACCTCGACCCGCAGAAGGTCTACGCGGGCGCCACCTACAACGCCTCGCTGCTCTGGGGCCGCCAGCTGACCCAGTACCAGGTCGTGGACGGCAAGGCCAAGCTGGTCGGGGACCTGGCCACCGACACCGGCACCCCGGCCGACGGCGGACGCACCTGGACGTACAGGCTCAAGCAGGGCGTCGCCTGGGAGGACGGGAAGCCGATCACCGCCCAGGAGGTCAAGTACGGCATCGAGCGCACCTTCGGCAAGGGCTACGAGGTCGGCCCGCCGTACTGGCCGCAGTGGCTCACCGGCGAGGCGAGCTACGAGGCGGCGCGCGCCAAGTACGCGGGCCCGCAGGCCGGCGACCTGGACGCGATCGAAACCCCGGACGAGCGCACCATCGTCTTCCACTTCCCCCAGCCGCAGGCCGACGTCCCGTACATGGCCGCGCAGTCCTCCTCCTCGCCGGTGCGCAAGGACAAGGACACCGGGACGGACTACGACCGGCAGCCGTTCGCGACCGGCCCCTACCGGATCGTCGAGCACGTCCAGAACACCCGCATGGTGCTGGAGCGCAACCCGGCCTGGAAGCCCGAGACCGACCCGATCCGCAGCCAGTACCCGGAGAAGTTCGTCTTCACGTACGGCAAGGAGGCGCTCAACCTCAACCAGGAGATCCTCTCCGGGCGGGACGGCGGCGCCAACGCCACCACCGCGTCCGACACCCTCTCCGCCGAGCTCTACCAGACCACCGACACCGACCCGAAGGCCAAGGAACTGGTGGTCTCCGGCCGGCAGGGCGCCTTCGTCACCCAGCTGATGGTCAACAACGAGCGGGTGCCGGACGTCGAGGTCCGCAAGGCGCTGCACCTGGCCTACCCCCGCCAGCAGGCCCGTCAGGTCGAGGGCGGCGCCCGGACCGGCGAGCTGGCCACCACGCTCAGCTCGCCCGCGCTGATCGACTACCAGAAGTACGACCTCTACCCGGTCAAGCCCGAGGGCGACCCGGAAGCCGCCAAGGCCGAGCTCGCCAAGGCCAAGCAGGCCCCCGGCAGCCTGACCTACGCGTACCGGAACACCCCGACCGGGCAGCGCGTCGCGCAGGTGCTGGTCGAGGGCTTCGGCAAGGCGGGCATCACCGTCGTGCCCAAGCCGGTCGACCCCAAGGCCTTCCTGGACGAGGTGCACCGCGCCGACTCCCCCTACGACCTGTTCGAGGAGACCAGCTCGGTCGACTGGCCGACCCCCTCCACCCTGATCCCGTTCTCCTTCGACGGCCGGGCCGGCAGCGACATCAACTCGGCGCGCTACCGCAACCCGGAGGTCGACAAGGAGATCGACCGGATCAACCAGATCGGTGAGCCGCGCGCCAAGGCCAAGGAGCTGTACGCGCTGGAGCAGACCGTGATGAAGGACGTTCCGGTGCTGCCCTTCGCCTACCCGACCGTCAACCAGCTGCGCGGCAGCAACGTCGGCGGGGCGTTCATCCACCCGATCTACGGGACGGTCTCGCTGGCCTGGCTGTACCTGAAGTCCTGAGTGCCCGGGGGCCCGCTCCCGTTCCACGGCCCGACGGCCGGGACGGCGGGCGGGCCCCCGCCACCTGCGCCCCCTCCCCCGCCTCCCCCGCCTCCTCGCCCTGACTGCTCCCCCGTCCCGTCGACCCCGGATCGGCCATGCTCTCCTTCGTCCTGCGGCGGACCGCCCAGGCCCTCGCGGTCCTGGTCGCGGTCTCCGCCGCCGCCTTCGCCCTCTTCTACGCCGCGCCCGCCGACCCGGCCCGCGCCGCCTGCGGCCCGCGCTGCGACAGCGGACAGGTCGCGGCGGTGCGCCAGGGCATGGGCCTGGACCAGCCGCTGCTCACCCAGTACACCGACTACCTGGTCGGGGTCGTCGCCGGGCGGGACATCGGCGACGTGGACGGCTCGACCATCCACTGCGACGCCCCCTGCCTCGGCTACTCCTACCGGCTGCACCAGCCGGTCACCGAGGCGCTGGCCGACCACCTCCCGGTCACCCTCTCGCTGACCGCCGGGGCACTCGCCGTCCTGCTGGTGTTCGGCCTCGGCACCGGGTTCGTCTCCGCGTTGCGCCACGGGCGGCGGACCGACCGGCTGCTGTCCGGCTTCACCCTGGTCGGCGCCAGCGTGCAGATCTACTTCCTCGGGTACGTCGCGCAGTGGCTGCTGGTGTACTCCACCGGCCTGTTGCCGCTGCCCTCCTACACCTCGCCGGCCGACGACCCGGCCGCCTGGGCGGGCGGGATGCTGCTCCCCTGGTTCGTCCTCGGCTTCGTCAACTCCGCCGTGTTCGCCCGGCTTTCGCGCTCGCAGCTGCTGGAGACGATGAACGAGGAGTACGTCCGTACGGCCCGCGGCAAGGGCCTGGGACGGCTGCGTGCCCACCTCAAGTACACCTCGCGGGGCGCCGCCGGGCCGCTGGTGCAGCTGATCGGGCTGGAGGCCGGGGTCCTGCTGGGCGGGGCCGTGATCACCGAGACGGTGTTCGGGCTGAACGGGGTCGGACGGTTCGCCGCCGAGGCCGTCGCCGGGCAGGACCTGCCCGCCGTGGTCGGCGCGGTGCTGCTGGCCGCCTGCTTCATGGTGCTGTTCGTCGCGCTGGCCGACCTCGCGGTCGCCTGGCTCGACCCGCGTGTCCGGCTGAGCTGATGGGGAGTCCTTCGATGAAATCCACTGTTCCGGGGGCCGCCGGGCGCACGGCCGAGGCGACTTCTCCGGGGGCCGCCGAGCGGACCGTCGCGACCGCGAGTACGGCGGCTGCCGCCGCCGCGACGCGGGGCGGCGAGCCGGTGCTGAGTGTCCGCGACCTGACCGTCGCCTTCGCCGACCCGCGCGGCGGTGCGCCGGTGACCGCCGTACAAGGTCTCTCCTTCGACCTCGCCCCGGGTGAAGTCCTGGGCCTGGTCGGGGAGTCGGGATCCGGCAAGTCGACCGTCGGGCTCGCCGTCCTCGGTCTGCACGACCCGCGCACCACCACCGTCACCGGCTCGATCCGGCTGGACGGGCAGGAGGTGGTCGGCGCCGGGGAGTCCGCGCTGCGCGGAGTGCGGGGCGGAACGGCGGCGCTGGTCTTCCAGGACGCGCTCACCTCGCTCAGCCCCTTCCACGCCGTGGGTGCCCAGCTCGCCGAGATGTACCGGCTGCACCACCCGGGCACGGGCCGGGCCGAGGCGGTCCGGCGGGCGGCCGAGATGCTCGACCGGGTCGGTATCCCGAAGGCCCGGACGCGCGACTACCCGCACCAGTTCTCCGGCGGCATGCGCCAGCGCGTGATGATCGCGATGGCGCTGATGAACGACCCCCGGCTGATCATCGCGGACGAGCCGACCACCGCCCTGGACGCCCGCGTCCAGCGCCAGGTCCTCGACCTGCTCGGCGAGTTGCAGCGCGAGCACGGAACGGCGGTACTGCTGGTCAGCCACGACCTGGGCATGGTCGCCGGGACGACGGACCGCACGCTGGTGCTGCGCGGCGGGAGGGAGGTCGAGTCCGCGCCGACCGCCGAACTGCTGGCCGCGCCGCGCGAGCCGTACACCCGGGCACTGGTGGGCGCGGCGCTCCGGCTGGACTCGGTGCCGGGCACCGCCCTGCCGACGGTCGAGGAGCCGGTGCCGGCCCGGACCTTCCGGCCGCGGCCCGCCGGGCGGCCCGAGCGGTGGCTGGTCGAGGTGGAGGACCTGTCCGTGCGCTTCCCCGGGCGGCGGCGCTTCCCCGGCCTGCGGGCCGAGCCGGTCCGGGCGGTCGACGGCGTCGGCCTGCGGATCGCCCCCGGCGAGACGCTCGGGCTGGTCGGCGAGTCCGGCTCCGGGAAGTCCACCACCTCGCGGGTCCTGGCCGGACTGCAACCCCCCACCGGGGGAAGGGTGTTGTACGACGGCCAGGACGTCACCCGGCCGGACCGGGAGCTGCGGAAGCGGCTCAGCCGGGAGATCCAGCTGGTCTTTCAGGACCCGTACGCCTCGCTCAACCCGCGCCGGACCGTCGCCCAGACCCTGGACACCCCGCTGCGCCTGCACACCCCGCTGGGCCCGGCCGAACGGCGGGAGCGCTCCGCCGAGTTGCTGGAGCAGGTCGGGCTGGAGGCCCGGCACCTGGACCGCTACCCGCACGAGTTCTCCGGCGGGCAGCGCCAGCGGATCGGCATCGCCCGGGCCCTGGCCCCGCAGCCGCGCCTGATCATCGCCGACGAACCGGTCTCCGCGCTCGACGTGTCGGTGCAGGCCCAAGTGCTCAACCTGCTGATGGAGCTGCGCGAACAGCTGGACGTCGCCTTCCTGTTCGTCTCCCACGACCTCGCGGTGGTCCGGCACTTCTGCGACCGGGTGGCGGTCATGCACCGGGGCCGGCTGGTCGAGTCCACCGATCGGGACCAGCTGTTCGAGGCGCCGCACACCGAGTACACGAGGGAGCTGCTGGCGGCGGTGCACTGAGCGGCGGTGCGCTGAGCAGCGGTGCACCGAGACGGGTGAACATCTCCGTCGGGCCGGGGCGGAACGGGAAGCTCCGCGGGCGGCACCGCGGGGGCGGAGCACGGGGCTCCGCGGGCGGCGCGGCGGGCGTTGCGGCGTGAACGGGCAGGTCGTTCGGCGTTCGTTCGGCTGCGCCGGTCCGGCTCAAGGCGCTAGCGTGCAGGCGATGTGACGTAGGAGACGAAAAGGAATCACCAACCGAGGGGGCACATTTGTCGGACGACCTGCTCATCGCAAAGATCAACCACGGCTTCGATCACCTCGACACCGACGGGGACGGCCTGCTCACCGAACGGGACCACGTCCTGATGGGCCTCTCGGTGGCCCGCTCCCTCGGCCACCAGGAGGGCTCCGAGGCCGAGGCCGTGATAGTCCGCGCCTACCTGACGACCTGGCACGACCTGCACCTCGCCCGGCTCCCCGCCGGCACCGAGGCCATCACCCGCCAGCAGTTCGTCACCTCGACCGGCTCCCTCGCCGACGACCCGGAGTCCGCGCAGGAGATCCTCGGTGCCCTCGCCAGGGCCTTCCTCTCCGTCGCCGACACCGACCGCAGCGGGACGGTGGACGCCGGCGAGTTCTTCGTCTTCCAGCGCGGCCACTTCGCCGGCCTCTCCCGCGACGACGCCGACGAGGCCTTCCGCCACCTCGACGCCGACGGCGACGGCGTGCTCTCCGCGGTCGAGTTCACCAGCGCGATCATCGAGTTCTGGACCAGCCGGGACCCCGAGGCGCCCGGGAACTGGTGGACGGGCAAGCCCCCTTACACCTTCTGAGCCGTCCGGCCCTCCGGCCGCCGGGCCACCCCCACGAGCCGGAAGCGTGGGGGTGGCCCGGCATGGACGCACCCGCCGGCTTCGACCGGGCACCGGAACGCGGGGGCTCCCGTGCTCGGCTACGAGCGGGTGGCTCCTTCCCCGGACGAACCGGAGGAGACGGATGCGGCGGACGAGGCGGACGGGCCTGCCGGGACCGGCTTCCGGCGGGCCGGGCGCCGGCTGACGCTCACCACCAGGCAGACGCCCGCCACCACGATCGCGCCGCCCGCGAGGGTCGGGCCGGTCAGCGGCTCGGCCAGGATCAGCCAGCCCAGCAGCACCGCGACCACCGGGTTCACGTACGCGTAGGTGGCCACCAGGGTCAGTGGGGCGGCGCGCAGCAGCCAGGCGTACGCGGTGAAGGCGAGCAGCGAACCGAACAGCACCAGGTAGACGAGCGCCAGCCAGGACCGGCCGGAGAACGCCCCGAGGTCCAGTCCGCGCTGCTCGCCGCGGACCAGTCCGATCAGCAGGTTGCAGAGGCCCCCGACCAGCATCTGGTAGGCGCTCGCGGCGAGCACGTTGCCGGGCATCGGGATCTTCTTGCTCGCGAAGGAACCGAGCGCCCAGGTCAGGGTGGCGCAGATGATCAGGATCACACCGCCCGGCTGGATCGACCCGCCGATCGCCGGGGCCGACAGGACCCCGAGGCCGACCAGCCCGAGCAGCACCCCGGCCAGCTCGGCCGGCCTCGGACGGTCGCCGCCGACCGCCGTCAGCACCACCATCCACAGCGGGACCGCGGCCACCAGCAGGGCGGCCAGGCCGGAGGGGACGGAGGTCTCGCCCAGGACCACCATGCCGTTGCCGCCGGTCAGCAGCAGCACGCCGACCAGGGCGGAGGAGGCCAGCTGCCGGCCGGTCACCTTCAGGCCGGCCGGGCCCTGGCGCACCAGGAGGAAGCCGGCCAGCAGCAGGCCGGCGGTGACGAAACGGGCGCCGGCGGACAGGAAGGAGGGCATCGTCTCCACCGCGATCCGGATCGCCAGGTAGGTCGAGCCCCAGACGATGTAGACCACCAGGAGGGCCAGCCAGACCGCGCCGCCGAGACGGGCACCGGCCTTGGCCTTGGTGGTGGCCGTCGCCGCGGCCTCGGCCATGGCGACGGCCGTGGACTCGGCCGCGGCCGCGGCCGCGGCGTCGGTCACGGCCCCGCCGGTGGTGGAGGCTGAGGTGATGGCGGGGGTGTCGGGGGCTGAGCCGGGGGTCGCGGCCGGCTGGGCGGGCGAAGCAGGCGATGTCATGTGTGTCCCCCTCGGACGGTGCTGGCCGAACACTCGACATGACAGCGCATGAACGGCCCCGCGCGCCAGTCGGTATCAGGAACCGGACCGCAGGACGTACCGTGGGCGCTCCCGTCGAGGAGGTCGAACCCGTGTCCGCATCCGAGGAGGCCCTGCCGTTCTTCGTGTACGGCACCCTGCGCAGCGGCGGCCGCAATCACGCCGTCCACCTGGCCGGGCGCTGCGCCGACATCCGGCCGGCGGAGCTGGAAGGCGCCGCCCTGCACGAGGGCCCCGGCTTCCCGTACGCGGTGCCTGACCCGGCGCCCGGGCGCCGGATCCTCGGTGAGCTCGTCACCGTACGCCCCGGCGCGTACGCCGGAGCCCTGGAGGCCCTGGACCGCCTGGAGGACTGCCGGCCGGACGGGACCGGGCTGTACGTGCGGCGGCGGCTGGCGGTGCGGACGGCGCCGGGCGAGCTGCGGGACGCCTGGGTCTACCTCGCCGGGCCGAGGGCCGCGGCGCGGCTGCGGGAACAGCCGGCGCTGATCGAGTCCGGGGACTGGGGCGCCGGCGAGGGACGAACCGCCAGGTAGGCTGCCCCGGCCGATTAACTTTTATACTCATTGGCCCATTCGAACGACGAGGAGCCACCCGGTGCCCGAGCTGCCACCCCCGATCACCGTCGTCGGGATCGGGGCCGACGGCTGGCCCGGCCTCGCCGCCGCGTCCCGGGCCGCACTGCGGGAGGCCCAGGTCGTCATCGGCGGCCCCCGCCAGCTGGACCTGCTCCCCCACGACGAGACCACCGCCGAACGCGTCCCCTGGCCGTCCCCGCTGCGCCCCGCCGTCCCCGGGCTGCTCGCCGCCCACGCGGGCCGCCGCGTCGCCGTCCTGGCCAGCGGCGACCCGATGTTCTTCGGGATCGGCCGCACCCTCGCCGAGACCGTCGGCGCCGAGCGCCTGCGCGTCCTGCCGCACCCCTCCTCCGTCTCCTACGCCTGCGCCCGGCTCGGCTGGCCGCTGGAGGCCACCGAGGTCGTCAGCCTGGTCGGCCGCCCGCTGGACACCCTCGCGCTCGCCCTCCACCCCGGCCGCCGCCTGCTGGTGCTCAGCGCCGACGCCGCCACCCCGGCCGCCGTCGCCGGGCTGCTCACCGCCCGCGGCTACGGCACCGCCCGCCTGCGGGTACTCGAACAGCTCGGCGCCCCCGCGGAACGCCACCTGGACGGCCCCGCCGACGGCTGGCCGCACCCGCCCGGCGACCCGCTGAACGTCATCGCCGTGGACCTCGGCGACGGCCCCCGCGGCTCCGTCGTCCCCGGCCTGCCCGACGCCGCGTACGAGAGCGACGGCCAGCTCACCAAGCGCCACGTCCGCGCCGCGACCCTCGCCACGCTGGCACCCTCCCCCGGCGAACTGCTCTGGGACGTCGGCGGCGGCTCCGGCTCGATCGCCATCGAATGGCTGCGCGCCCACCGCGACTGCCGGGCCGTCAGCATCGAGCGCGACCCGGCGCGGGCCGGGCGGATCACCCGCAACGCCGCCGCACTCGGCGTGCCCCGACTCCGCGTGGTGACCGGCCCGGCCCCCGCCGCACTCGCCGAACTCCCCTCCCCCGACGCCGTGTTCGTCGGCGGCGGCCTCACCACGCCCGGCCTGCTGGATGCCTGCTGGGCCGCGCTGCGCCCCGGCGGCCGGATCGTCGCCAACACCGTGACCCTGGAGTCCGAGGCACTGCTCACCGAGTGGTACCGGCGCCACGGCGGGGAGCTCGTCAAGCTCGCCGTCGCCCACGCCGTCCCGGTGGGCGGCTTCACCGGCTGGCGCCAGGCCATGCCGGTCACCCAGTGGGCCGCCGTCAAACCCGACGCCACCGAACCCGACGCCGCCGAACCCGACACCGCCGGGCACGACTCGGTCAAGCCCGACGCCGCCATGTCCGACACCCCTCAGGAGAACGCCCCGTGACCGTCCACTTCATCGGAGCCGGCCCGGGCGCGGCCGACCTGATCACGCTGCGCGGCCAGCGCATCCTGGCCCGCGCCGAGGTCTGCCTGTACGCCGGCAGCCTGGTCCCGCGCGAGCTGCTGGCCGAGTGCCCGCCCGGCGCCCGCCTGATCGACACCGCACAGCTCAACCTGGACCAGATCACCGCCGAGCTGGTCGCAGCCCACGAGGCCGGACAGGACGTGGCCCGGCTGCACTCCGGCGACCCGTCCGTCTTCTCCGCCGTCGCCGAGCAGATGCGCCGCCTGGACGCCGCCGGCGTGCCCTACGAGGTGGTTCCCGGCGTGCCCGCCTTCGCCGCCGCCGCGGCCGCGCTGAAGCGGGAGTTGACCGTCCCCACCGTCGGCCAGACCGTCATCCTCACCCGGATCGCCAAGCGCGCCACCCCGATGCCCGAGGGCGAGGACCTCGCCACCCTCGGCCGCAGCGGCGCCCTGCTGGTGCTGCACCTGGCCGCCGGGTACGTGGACGACGTGGTCGAGCAGCTGCTCCCGCACTACGGCGCCGACTGCCCGGCGGCCGTGGTCGCGATGGCGAGCCGCCCCGACGAGCTGGTGCTGCGCGGCACCGTCGGCGACATCGCCGAACAGGTCAAGTCCGCGGGCGTGGTCCGCACCGCCGTCATCATCGTCGGCCGTACCCTGGCCGCCGAGCAGTTCCGCGACAGCCACCTCTACTCGGCGGACCGCGAGCGCCCGCACGAGCCCTGCGGGGCGTGATGCGGCACGCGTCGCGGCACGTCCTGATCCTCGGCGGGACCACCGAAGGGCGCACGCTGGCCGCCGAACTGGCCCCGACCGCACACCGGGTCACCAGCTCGCTGGCCGGCCGGGTCGCCCGACCCCGGCTGCCCGCCGGGGAGGTGCGGATCGGCGGCTTCGGCGGAGCGGAGGGCCTGGCGGACTGGCTGCGCGCGGAACGCGTGGACGCGGTGGTGGATGCCACCCACCCGTTCGCCGCCGGCATCTCGCGCAACGCCGCCCTCGCGGCCGCCGCCACCGGCGTCCCCCTGCTGGTACTGCGCCGCCCCGGCTTCACCCGCGTCGACGGCGACCACTGGCTCCCCGTCCCCTCCCTCGCCGCGGCGGCCGAGCTCCTGCCCCGGCGCGGGGAACGCGTCTTCCTCACCATCGGCCGGCAGGGCGTCGCCGCCTTCGCCCACCTGGACGGCGTCCACTTCCTCGCCCGCTCGGTGGACCCGCCCGAGCCGCCGCTGCCGCCCTCGTTCGAAGTCCTGCTGGACCGCGGCCCGTTCACGATCGAGGGCGAGGAGGCGCTGCTGCGCAGGCACGACATCGACGTCCTGGTCACCAAGGACAGCGGCGGCGCCGCGACCTCCGCCAAACTCACCGCCGCCCGCGGCCTGCGCCTGCCCGTCGTCATCGTGGAGCGCCCGCCCGTACCGGACGGCGTCCCGGTCGTGCCGGACGTCCCCGGCGCGCTGCACTGGCTGGAACAACTACGGTAGTGGCCAAGGCCGTTACGGATGGTAGCCGCCGAAGTGGTGGCGGCCGTTCGCCTGCTCCTCCGTACGGTGCTCGGCCTGCCGAACCGACCTCAACCCGTGCGCCGCCTCGGCGGCCCATGACCGGACGGTGGCGGAGCCGGGACATGGCCGGAGCGCACCGGGAAAAGGTGGGGCGCGTCCGCCGGGAGCCGGGCAGGATGGCCCGATGAGCGATGATCAGCGACCTCAGGCCCCCCGCACCGGCGACGAACTCACCACCCTGGCAGGCTTCCTGGACTACCAGCGCGCCACCCTCGCGATGAAGTGCGAGGGCCTCGGCGCGGAACAGCTCCGTGCTCGCGCACTGGAACCGTCCGGGCTCTCCCTGCTCGGGCTGGTCCGCCACCTGGCCGAGGTGGAGCGCAGCTGGTTCCGCAACGTCCTCAACGACGAAGGCCGGCCCGGCTTCTGGAAGCATCCGGACGGATCCTTCGCCGAGTTCGACACCGAGGCCGCCGACCCCGACGAGGCCTTCGCGATCTGGCGCCGCGAGTGCGACCACGCCAGGGAGCTCGTCGCCGCGGCGGAGTCGTTGGACGTCCTGGGCCACTACGGCGACGAGGTCTTCTCGCTCCGCTGGATCCTCACCCACATGATCGAGGAGTACGCCCGCCACAACGGCCACGCCGACCTCCTCCGCGAACACCTCGACGGCACCACCGGCGAGTAACCCGGGAGAAGCCCGAAGCGCGGGCCGGGGAGCGGCGTTCGCGCTGGGCGCTGAACAACCCGGTGTTCGTGGAGTACCTGAACACCGGGTTGTCGGTTGCCGTGCTGCCGACCGGCCTCGACAGGTGAGGCCGGTCGGCGGGGCGGCGGTCCGTCAGATGTCGCGGAAGGTCTCGATCCGGGCGCCGATGGAGTTGAGGCGCTCGGCGAGGTCCTCGTAGCCGCGGTTGATGACGTAGACGTTGCGCAGCACGGAGGTGCCCTGGGCGGCGAGCATCGCGAGCAGGATGACCACGGCGGGGCGCAGGGCCGGCGGGCACATCATCTCGGCGGCGCGCCAGCGGGTGGGGCCCTGGACCAGCACGCGGTGCGGGTCGAGGAGCTTGACGTCGGCGCCGAGGCGGGTCAGCTCGGTCAGGTAGATCGCGCGGTTGTCGTACACCCAGTCGTGGATCATCGTGGTGCCGTGCGCGGCCGCGGCGATGGCGGCGAAGAACGGCACGTTGTCGATGTTGATGCCGGGGAACGGCATCGGGTGGATGGTGTCGATCGGCGCGGTCAGCTTGGAGGGCCGCACGGTGAGGTCGACCAGCCGGGTGTGGCCGTTGTGGGCCGGGTACTCGGGGGTGCGGTCGTAGTCGAGGCCCATGCCCTCCAGCACCGCGAGTTCGATCTCCAGGAACTCGATCGGCACCCGGCGGATGGTCAGCTCGGAGGAGGTGACGACGGCGGCGGCGAGCAGGCTCATCGCCTCCACCGGATCCTCGGCCGGGGTGTAGTCGACGTCGCAGGTGATCTCCGGGACGCCGTGCACGGTGAGGGTGGTGGTGCCGATGCCCTCGATCCTGACCCCCAGCTTCTCCAGGAAGAAGCAGAGGTCCTGGACCATGTAGTTGGGCGAGGCGTTGCGGATGACACTGACGCCGTCGTGCCGCGCGGCGGCCAGCAGGGCGTTCTCGGTGACGGTGTCCCCGCGCTCGGTCAGGACGATGGGGCGGTCCTGCGGGGCGCCCGGCTCGACCGAGGCGTGGTAGGCGCCGCCGGTGGTGGCGACCTCCAGGCCGAAGCGGCGCAGCGCGGTCAGGTGCGGCTGCACGGTGCGGGTGCCGAGGTCGCAGCCGCCCGCGTACGGGATGGCGAAGTGCTTGGCGCGGTGCATCAGCGGGCCGAGGAACATCAGCACGCTGCGGGTGCGGCGGGCGGCCTCGACGTCCATCGCCGCGAGGTCCAGCTCGGCGGGCGGGGTGAGTTCGAGGTCGCGGCCCTCGTTGATCCAGCGGCTCTTGACGCCGATGCTGGTGAGGACCTCGAGGATGCGGTAGACCTCCTCGATCCGGGCGACGCTGCGGATCGTGGTGCGACCGGTGGTCAGCAGCGAGGCGCAGAGGATCGCCACGCAGGCGTTCTTGCTGCTGCGGACGTCGATCGCGCCGGAGAGGCGGGTGCCGCCGGCGACGCGCAGGTGCATCGGGCCGGAGTAGCCGAGGGAGACGATCTCGCTGTCGAGCGCTTCGCCGATGCGGGCGATCATCTCAAGGCTGACGTTCTGCTTGCCCTGCTCGATGCGGTTGACCGCGCTCTGGCTGGTGCCGAGGGCGTCGCCGAGCTGCGCCTGGGACCAACCGCGGTGCTGGCGCGCGGTGCGGATGAGGGTGCCGATACGGGTGAGGTAGTCGCCTGTCACTCGCCAGACGATATCTCATGGTTGAGATGACGACAGAACCGGGGCCCGACATGCTGCTCCATTTGTCCGTTTCTCTCCCCGTATGGACGTCAGTTCTTCACATCACCAGGCGATGTTGTCACGCCGCCGTGACAGCCGTGACATTGTCACGACCCCCGGCAGCGGCCCCGGTTCGCGATCCCGCGCCCCGGCCTCGCGGCTCCGCTCCGCCTCGCAGCTCCGCGTCACGGCCTCGTGTCACGGCCTCGCGTCACGGCCCGAGCGGCTCCGCCCGACCGACGACGGTGCCCGCGCGGTCGATGCAGATGACGTCCACCGCGACCGGCGAGCCCAGTAGCACGCCGAGCGCCGTCGCCCGGGCCGCCTCGGCCACCCGGTCCCCGAGCGGCACTCCGGCCGCCCGGCACAACTGCACCGCCTCCAGCGCGGTGTTGGCACCGGCGACCGCCCCGGCCAGCGCCTCGTCCGCCCCGGCGCTCCGGGCCAGTTCGGCCAGGTACCCCTTGTCCACCTGGGACCGTGCCGAGTGCAGGTCGAGATGGCCGGCCGCGAGCTTGGACAGCTTGGCGAAACCACCCGCGATGGTCAGCCGGGGCACCGGGTGGCGCTTGAGGTACTTGAGCACGGCACCGGCGAAGTCCCCCATGTCCAGCAGCGCGTCCTCCGGCAACCCGTGCTCCGCGACCACCACCTTCTCCGAGGTCGACCCGGTGCAGCCGGCCACGTGGGTGCGCCCCGCCGCCCGGGCCACGTCCACGCCGCGGCGGATCGAGTCGATCCAGGCCGAGCAGGAGTAGGGGACGACCACGCCGGTCGTGCCGAGGACGGACAGGCCACCGAGGATGCCGAGCCGGGGGTTCCAGGTGGACCGGGCGATCTCCTCACCGTGGTCGACGGAGATCTCGACCACCACGTCCCCGCTGCCGCCGTGCGCGGCGGCCACCTCGGCGACGGCGTCCCGGATCATCTGCCGGGGCACCGGGTTGATCGCGGGTTCGCCGACCGGCAGCGGCAGCCCGGCCTTGGTGACCGTGCCCACGCCGGGGCCGGCCCGGAACACCACCCCGGTGCCGGGCTCGCCGGACCGGACGGTCGATCGGATCAGCGCGCCGTGGGTGACGTCGGGGTCGTCGCCCGCGTCCTTGACCACGCCGGCCATGGCGGAGACGAGCCCGCCGGGGCGGGGCCCGCCCGTTCCGGCAGCGGTCGGCTCCCCGGCGGTCGGCTCCCCGACTGGGGCCGGCTTCCCGGCGGTCAGCTCTCCCCCGGCGGTCGGATCCCCGGTAGTGGTCAGCTCCTCGGCAGGAGTCAGCTCCTCGGCCGCGAGGGCGAAGGCGGGTTGCTGCCCCTTGGGCAGGGTGATGACCACCGGGTCCGGGAACGCGCCGGTGAGCAGCGCGGTGTACGCGGCCTTGGTGGCGGCGGTGGCGCAGGCGCCCGTCGTCCAGCCGGGCCGCAGGCCACTGCTCTTCAACTGGCCGGCCCGGCCGCCCGCCGCCCCGGTTCCCGGCTCGGATCCCGCTGCCGCCACCTGCGCCCCGTTCCTGACGGCGCCCGTGCCGTCCTGTTCCGCTCCGGCGACCGCCCCGGCCGCCGTCGAGGATTTTCCCCCACCGGGCCGGACGGGGCCCGACCGGGGTGGCGGCGGCCGAGACCTGCGCTGCGCGGCGCGACCGCGTGCACGACCTGCGGAGGGACGCCGCCCCGCGTTCCCGAAGTGTTCTCTGCACGGCCCTCGCCCACCGGACCTACCAGTGAGTAATCTGGCGGTCCGCCAGAAGCGGGTTCATGACACACATGGGCCCGGCCGGGGCCGAGCGCCCCGCCGGGCCATCAGTCTGTGGGGGTTTTTGTGGCAGGGATGAGTCGGCGTACGTTCCTCACCGGTACGTCGGTGGCCGCCGCATGGTCGGCCTTGTCGCTGGGCGGCGCGCAGTTCGCCTCGGCCACGGCGCGCGACCAGGCGCTGGCGACGACGGCCGCACGGGCGGTCAGGGTCACCGGGACGACGCTGGAACAGGTGGCCACGCCGGTCGGGACCGGCACGTACAAGCGGCTGGCGGCCGGACCCGGCTGGCCGCTGGTGGTGCGCGGCGACCTGGCGTCGGCGAGCACCGGGCGGGACGACCGCCGGACCGGCCTGGCCAGCTTCGTCCAGTTCAGCGACCTGCACCTGGTGGACACCGAGTCCCCGGTGCGCTTCGAGTACCTGGCCAAGTTCAACGGCAGCGCCTACCGGCCGCAGGAGGCCCTGAACGCCCGCGGTGTCTCGGCCCTCGTCGAGCGGGTCAACTCGCTCGACGGCGGCCCCTACACCGGGATGCCGTTCAGCATGGTGATGGCCACCGGCGACAACACCGACAACCACGAGCTCGCCGAACTCGACTGGTACCTCAAGGTCATGGGCGGCGGCCGGCTCGCCCAGAGCACCGGCGACCCCAACCGCTACGAGGGCGTGCAGAGTTCCGGCAACGCCGCCTACTGGAACCCCGAACTCGCCTACAACGACGGCTACAAGGCGAAGGGCTTCCCGCGGATACCCGGCTTCCTGAACGCCGCCGGCCGCCCCTTCGACGCACCGGGCCTGCGCACGCCCTGGTACACCACCGTCGGCAACCACGACGACAGCATCGAGGGCACGCTGCCGGACCTCGGACTGCTGAACGACCTGTACGCGGGCCAGTACAAGTTGGAGGGCTGCGACGACGCCACGGCCGCCCAGCTGATGGACTCACTGCGCCGCGACCCGGCGGGCGCCGTGCTGCTGCTGGCGAAGCTGATCGCCAGTGGTGACCTGGTGCGCAAGATCACCCCGGACGAGCGCCGCCGGCCGTTCACGCTCAAGGAGTTCGCCAAGGCCCACCTGAACCCGGCCGTCACCGGCGCCGGCCCGTACGGGCACGGTTTCACCTCGGACATGGCGAACAGCGGCAAGCTCTACTACACCTTCCGCATCTCGGAGAAGGTGGTCGGCATCAGCCTGGACACCACCAACCAGGCCGGGTTCGCCGACGGTTCGCTGGGCACCGCGCAACTGCGCTGGCTGGAGCAGCAGTTGCAGGCGCACAGCGGGCACTGGTACGACGCGGACGGGCGCCGGGTGACGGGCGGGAGCACGGACGAGCTGGTCCTCGTCTTCAGCCACCACACCAGCGGCACGATGGGCAACCTACTGCCGGACCCGCGCAACATCTTCGAGGGTCGGCACGACGGCAACGAGCTGGTGGCGCTGCTCCAGCGCTACCCGAACGTCGTCGCGTGGGTGAACGGGCACACCCACATGAACAAGATCACGCCGCACGGCCACGCGGTGCCGGAGCGGGCGTTCTGGGAGATCAACACCGCCTCGCACATCGACTACCCGCAGCACGGGCGGATCATCGAGATCGCGGACAACGGGGACGGCACGCTCTCGCTGTTCACCACGCTGATCGAGTCCTCCGCCCCGTACGGGACGGACTTCGGCAGCACCTCGGACGCCAACCTCGCGGCGCTCTACCGCGAGCTGTCGTACAACGACCCGAACGGCCGCCCGACGGCGCTGCTGGGCACGGGCGCGGACCACAACACGGAGCTGCTGATCACCAAGCCGACCCGGTAGCCGTCGGGGGCCGACGGGGCCGGACGAGGACCAGATAGGGGACGGCGGCCGGCGGCCGGCGGAGAACGTCGGACAGGGAGCAGGGAACAGCGAACAGATCACAGATGACGGATGACAGCGAACAGATTTCATCATCTGTTCGCTGTCATCCGTCGCCCGTCACTCCTCCGGGTAGCGCCGCGGCGTCCAGACGACCTCCACGCCGCCGCCCCGCTCGACCGCCCGGGTCTGCGAGGAACCGATCAGCAGGATGGTCCGCATGTCGACCAGCGCCGGGTCCAGCTCGCCCAGCCGGACGATCCGCACCCGCTCGGTCGGGCCGCCGACGTCGCGGGCCATCACGACCGGAGTCTCCGGAGCCCGGTACTCCAGCAGCAGGTCCCGGGCGAGCGCGACCTGGGTGGTGCGGGACTTCGAACCCGGGTTGTACAGCGCGAGCACCAGGTCCGCCTCGGCCGCGGCCCGCAGCCGCTTGGCCACCACGTCCCAGGGCTTGAGCCGGTCCGAGAGCGACACCGTCGCGTAGTCGTGTCCGAGCGGGGCGCCGGCCCGGGAGGCGGCCGCGTGGGCGGCGGTCATCCCGGGGAGCACCCGGACGGGAACATCCCGGTACGCCTCCTCGCAGGCGACCTCCAGCACGGCGGTGGCCATCGCGAACACCCCCGGGTCACCGGAGGAGACCACCGCGACGCGGTGTCCGCGCCGGGCGAGGTCCAGGGCGAACTCGGCGCGCTCCGACTCCACCTTGTTGTCCGAGCCGTGCCGCCGCTGCCCAGGCCGCTCCGGCACCCGGTCCAGGTAGGTGGTGTAGCCGACCAGGTCGGTGGCCTCGGACAGCGCGCCGCGCGCCTCGGCGGTCAGCCAGAGCGGTCCGGCCGGCCCGGTGCCGACCACGGTCACGCTGCCGACGCCGTCCGACAGCCGGACCTCGGGCTCCAGCGGCGCGACCTTGCTCGGCAGCACCGCGACGGAGAAGTACGGCACCGTCTCGCCGTCGACCTCGGCCAGCGGGGCGATCCGCTCCCCCGCCATGAAGGCCCGTTCCACGTACTGCGCGTCCGCCAGCCGTCCCGCCCGCTCCAGGGCCCTGCGGACGGTCGGGAAGGTGCGCCCAAGCTTCATGATCACGGCCGAGTCGGCGGCGGCGATCCGGGCCGTCAGCTCCTCCTCGGGCAACGTGCCGGGGATGACGGTGAGCGTCTCCTCGGCCTCGGTCAGCGGCTGCCCGAGCCGGGCCGCGGCCGCGCTGAGCGAGGTCACGCCCGGCACCACCTCGGTCGGGTAGCGGTGGGCGAGCCGCTTGTGCATGTGCTGGTAGGAGCCGTAGAAGAGCGGGTCGCCCTCGGCGAGGACCACCACGTCACGGCCGGCGTCCAGATGGGCGGCGAGCCGGGCGGCGGCCTCCTCGTAGAAGTCGTCCAGCGCGCCGCGGTAGCCGCCAGGGTGGTCGGTGGTCTCGACCGTCAGCGGGTAGACCAGCTTCTCCTCGATCTGACCGGCCGCCAGGTACCGCTCGGCGATCGACCGCGCGATCGACCGGCCGTGCCGGGCGCTGTGGTAGGCCACCACGTCGGCCTTGCCGATGAGTTCGGCGGCACGGACGGTCACCAGCGACGGATCGCCCGGGCCGAGCCCGACGCCGTACAGCCGACCCGTGGCACCCTCCGCGCCCTCGCCCCCTGCGGCGCCCTCGACCCCTGCGGCGGCCTCGACACCCGCGAGGCTCGCGAGGCCCGCGACGTCCTCGATGTTCCGACGGTCCGTCACTCTTCTTCGCTCGCAATCGCGTTGATGGCGGCGGCGGCGATCGCGCTGCCGCCGCGCCGGCCGCGCACCACCAGGTGCTCCAGGCCGGAGGGGTGCTCGGCCAGGGCCTGCTTGGACTCGGCGGCACCGATGAAGCCGACCGGGACGCCGATCACCGCGGCGGGTCGCGGCGCGCCCGCCTCGATCATCTCCAGCAGCCGGAACAGCGAGGTCGGCGCGTTGCCGACGGCCACCACCGCGCCCTCCAGCCGGGGCAGCCACAGCTCCATGGCCGCGGCGCTGCGGGTGTTGCCCATCGCCCGGGCGAGTTCGGGCACCGACGGGTCGGTGAGGGTGCAGATCACCTCGTTGTCGGCGGGCAACCGCCTGCGGGTGACGCCGCTCGCGACCATGTTGACGTCGCAGAGGACGGGCGCACCCGCGTGCAGCGCGGCGCGCGCGGAGGCGACCACGCCGGGCGAGTACACCAGATCCTCGACCAGGTCGACCATCCCGCAGGCGTGGATCATCCGCACCGCGACCTGGGAGACGTCCGCCGGGAGGGCGGCCAGATCGGCCTCCGCGCGGATGGTGGCAAAGGACTGGCGGTAGATGGACGCGCCGTCCTTCTCGTACTCGATCACTTCGTGGTCCTCCTGGCCTCGGCGACCGCCTCGGCCATCTCCTCGTTCGTCACATCAACGGCCGTCGCACCGACCGCCGCACCGTTCACCGCCAACCGGTAGCCGTGCCCCGTGGCGAGCACGTCCACCCACCGCCCGGCCGGGTGGCCGCAGCGCCGTTCGCAGCCCGACCAGTGGACGGGCAGCCGGACGGGCGACGCGCCCGCGGCCGGATCCCGCACGGCGTCCGGGACCCGGGCCGTGTCCAGCGCCCGGGCCGCGTCCGCACGGACGTCGGCCAGCGATTTGGCGCAGCCCGGCAGCCCGGTGCAGGCCGTGGCCCGCTCCCAGGCCGAGCCGGGCTCGGTCCGGAAGCCGACCGAGGCGAGCCCGGGCAGCCGGTCGGCCGGGGCGCCGGGCAGCACCACCCCTCGCCAGGGGGTCAGTCGCAGCTCACCGGCCGAGGCGGCGACCAGCGCCCGCCACTGCCCGGCGCTCGCCCGGCCGAAGCGCAGCCCCACCGAGAGCCCGCCGGGCAGCGCGCCGACGGCCGGCCCGGTCCCGGCGAGGGCAGGCAGCGGAACCGTGCCGGCCGGCAGCAGGTCGGGGACCTCGCGCAGGTGCCAGGCCTTGCGCCCGTTCGTCCGCAGCGCGGTCAGGAAGGAGCGTGCCGCGTCCAGCACGGCCGCGACCTCCTGCCCGGCCTCGACCGGGTGCCCGTACCCGTCGCGCCCGAGGCGCAGCAGCCGGGTGCCGGCCGGGCCTGCGATCAATGTCACATCGGCGTCGAGCGCGGCGACGTCGCCCCGCCCGTCGTCCAGCGCGAACAGGAACTTGCCGGAGAGTCCGGCCGCCCAGTCGCTCGCACACAGCCGTGCGTCCAACTCCCTTACCCAGGAATGCACATCGGCGCTGACGGGGGTTCCCGGGGCGGTGTCCAGCCCGGCCGCCGGGGAGGCGACGATGTTCCGGACCCGCTCGTGGGTGTCCGAGGGCAGCAGTCCGACGGCGCGCAGCCGGTCGGCGAGGTCGGCCGCGCAGTGCGGGGCCAGGCCGCGCAACTGGACGTTGCCGCGCGAGGTGGTCTCCAGTTCGCCGTCGCCGAGGGCCTCCGCCGCCTCGGCCAGCGCGAGCGTCTGACGGTCCGTCAGGAGCCCTCCGGGCAGGCGGATCCGGGCGAGGGCGCCGTCGTCGGCCGTATGCAGACGAAGCGCTCCGGGGCAGGCGTCCGCACGCCCCCGGTCGGGCACCTCCCGGTCGGGACCTGCGGCGCCCGGCGCGGTGGCGTCGGGTGTCGGTGGCATGGCGGCGAGCATACAGATGATCCGATCGCTTGCCCTTGTCCGTCGCATCACACCCGGGCCCCGCCGCGGGCCGCTGTCCACCCCGTTGTCCACCCCGCGCGCCGGGCCCGCGCGCCGGGCGTCCGAAAGCTCGCCCTCCCCCCGGGTCAGCCGTACCCCGTACGATGCTGGCGGACGGTCCCCCGCGGGCCGTCCGAACGCCAGCGACGGCGCAGGGGAGGAAACCGGTGCGAACCCGGTGCGGTCCCGCCACTGTGACCGCGGTTCACCGGTAGACCGGTCGGCCGCGGGAGCCAGGAACTCCTGCCGTCCTCCACCGGCCCGGGGCGCGGACCCCGAGGAAGGCAGAAATGTTCCAGCGCTGTCGCATGCCCGCGCCCGTGTCCTCGGCCGCCGTCACGGCTGCCCGGACCGCCGCCACGACCACCCCGGTCGACCCCGCGGCCGTCCCGGCCGCCGCCACCCCGACGGCCGACCCGGCCCAGATCCCGGCCACCCCGGCCACCGACGAGGCCGGGAGGGCCTTCGCATGATCCTGCTGCTGTCGACGTCCGACACCGACCTGCTCAGTGCCCGTGCCTCCGAGGGCCCGGTGCGCTACCGGCTCGGCAACCCGGCCCGGCTCACTCCCGAAGACCTGCCCGCGCTGCTGGAGGGCACCGAGCTCGTCGTGGTCCGCCTGCTCGGCGGGCGCCGCGCCTGGCAGGAGGGCCTGGACACGCTGCTGGCCGGCCCCCGCCCGGTGGTGGTGCTGACCGGTGAGCAGGCCCCCGACGCCCAGCTGATGGAGCTGTCCACCGTCCCGGCCGGCATCGCCGCCGAGGCGCACGCCTACCTGGCCCACGGCGGGGCGGCCAACCTGGCCGAACTGGGCGCCTTCCTCTCCGACACCGTGCTGCTGACCGGCCACGGCTTCGCCCCGCCCGCCTCCGCCCCCGCCTGGGGCCCGCTGGAGCGCGAAGCCCGTACGACCGACGGCCCGGTCGTCGCGGTGCTCTACTACCGCGCCCACCACATGAGCGGCAACACCGCCTTCGTGGAGACCCTCTGCCGGGCCGTCGAGGACCAGGGCGCCCGGGCCAGGGCCTACTACTGCGCCTCGCTGCGCGGCGCCGAGCCCGAGCTGCTGGCCGCGCTCGGCGAGGCCGACGCGATCGTCACCACCGTGCTCGCCGCCGGCGGCACCCGCCCGGCCGACGCCCAGGCCGGCGGGGACGAGGAGGCCTGGGACGCGGGCGCGCTGGCCGCGCTCGACCGCCCGATCCTCCAGGCGCTCTGCCTCACCTGGTCGCGCGCCCAGTGGGAGGGCAGCGACGACGGCCTGTCCCCGCTGGACACCGCCACCCAGATCGCGGTGCCGGAGTTCGACGGCCGCCTGATCACCGTCCCGTTCTCCTTCAAGGAGCTGGACGAGGACGGCCTCACCGTCTACGCCGCCGACCCGGAGCGCGCCGCCCGCGTCGCCGGCACCGCCGTCAAGCACGCCAGGCTGCGGCACGTCCCGGCCGCCGAGCGCCGGCTCGCCCTGGTGCTGTCCGCGTACCCGACCAAGCACGCCCGGGTCGGCAACGCCGTCGGCCTGGACACCCCGGCCAGCGCGGTGCGCCTGCTGGAGCGGCTGCGCGCCGAGGGCATGGACCTCGGCGACGACCTCCCCGCGTTCGACGCCGCCGAGGGCGGCCACGAGGGCGACGAGCTGATCCACGCCCTGATCGCGGCCGGCGGCTACGACCAGGACTGGCTCACCGAGGACCAGCTGGCCCGCAACCCCGTGCGCATCCCCGCCGCCGACTACCGCCGCTGGTACGCCACCCTGCCGCAGGCCCTGCGGGAGCAGGTCGAGGAGCACTGGGGCCCGGCCCCCGGCGAGCTGTACGTCGACCGCTCGCAGAACCCCGACGGCGACATCGTGCTCGCCGCGATCCGCTCCGGGAACCTGCTCGTGCTGATCCAGCCGCCGCGCGGCTTCGGCGAGAACCCGGTCGCGATCTACCACGACCCCGACCTCCCGCCGAGCCACCACTACCTGGCCGCCTACCGCTGGATCGAGGCCGCGCAGGAGGACGGCGGCTTCGGCGCCCACGCGGTGATCCACCTCGGCAAGCACGGCAACCTGGAGTGGCTGCCCGGCAAGACCGCGGCGCTGTCCGCCGAGTGCGGCCCGGACGCCGTCCTCGGCGACCTTCCGCTGGTCTACCCCTTCCTGGTCAACGACCCGGGCGAGGGCACCCAGGCCAAGCGCCGCGCCCACGCCACGCTCGTCGACCACCTCGTCCCGCCGATGGCCCGCGCCGACTCCTACGGCGACATCGCGCGCCTGGAGCAGCTGCTGGACGAGCACTCCAACATCGCCGCGATGGACCCGGCCAAGCTGCCGGCCATCCGCGCCCAGATCTGGACCCTGATCCAGGCCGCCAAGCTCGACCACGACCTCGGCCTGGCGGAGCGCCCCGAGGACGACGGCTTCGACGACTTCCTGCTGCACGTCGACGGCTGGCTCTGCGAGGTCAAGGACGCCCAGATCCGCGACGGTCTGCACGTCCTCGGCCAGGCGCCGGCCGGCACCGACCGGGTCAACATCGTGCTCGCCATCCTGCGGGCCCGGCAGATCTGGGGCGGCGTCAGCGCCCTGCCCGGCCTGCGCGAGGCGCTCGGCCTGGACGAGGCGGCACCGACCCTGGGCGCCACCGACGCGGCCGAGGCCAAGGCCCGCGCCCTGGTCGAGGCGATGGAGGCCGAGGACTGGGCGCCCGCGGCGGTCGAGAAGGTCACGGCCGGGCTGCCGGAGGCCGTCCGGGGCGCCGTCCGCGAGGTGCTGGACTTCGCCGCCACCCAGGTGGTGCCGCGGCTGGCCGCCACCACCGACGAGCTGGACGCCGTGCTGCACGCGCTCCAGGGCGGCTTCGTCCCGGCCGGCCCGTCCGGTTCGCCGCTGCGCGGCCTGGTCAACGTGCTGCCGACCGGCCGCAACTTCTACTCCGTCGACCCGAAGGCCGTCCCCAGCAAGCTCGCCTGGGAGACCGGCCAGGCACTCGCCGCCTCGCTGGTCGAGCGCTACCGCTCGGACAACGACGGCGCCTACCCGCCCTCGGTCGGGCTCTCGCTCTGGGGCACCAGCGCGATGCGCACCGCCGGCGACGACATCGCCGAGGCCTTCGCCCTGCTGGGCGTCCGCCCGGTCTGGGACGACGCCTCGCGCCGGGTCACCGGCCTGGAGCCGATCCCCCTGGACGAGCTGGGCCGCCCGCGCATCGACGTCACGCTGCGCATCTCCGGCTTCTTCCGGGACGCCTTCCCGCACGTCGTCGCCCTGCTGGACGACGCGGTGCGCCTGGCCGCCGCCCAGGAGGAGGCCCCGGAGTCGAACCACGTGCGCGCCCACGTCCAGGCCGACCTCGCCGTGCACGGCGACGAGCGCAAGGCCACCGTCCGCGTCTTCGGCTCCCGCCCGGGCACCTACGGGGCTGGCCTGCTCCAGCTGATCGACAGCCGGGACTGGCGCACCGACGCCGACCTGGCCGAGGTGTACACGGTCTGGGGCGGCTACGCCTACGGCCGCGGGCTGGACGGTCGCCCGGCGCGCGAGGAGATGGAGACCGCGTACAAGCGGATCACCGTCGCCGCCAAGAACACCGACACCCGCGAGCACGACATCGCGGACTCGGACGACTACTTCCAGTACCACGGCGGCATGGTGGCCACCGTGCGCGCCCTCACCGGCAAGGCGCCGACCGCCTACATCGGCGACTCGACCCGCCCGGAGACGGTCCGCACCCGCACCCTGACCGAGGAGGCCGCCCGGGTCTTCCGCGCCCGGGTGGTCAACCCGCGCTGGATCGAGGCGATGCGCCGCCACGGCTACAAGGGCGCCTTCGAGATGGCCGCGACCGTGGACTACCTGTTCGGCTACGACGCCACCACGGGCGTGGTCGCGGACTGGATGTACGAGAAGCTGACCCAGGAGTACGTCCTCGACCCGGTCAACCGGGAGTTCCTCGCGGGCGCCAACCCGTGGGCGCTGCACGGGATCAGCGAGCGGCTGCTGGAGGCGGCGAGCCGCGGGCTGTGGGAGCAGCCGGACCCGGAGCTGATCGAGCAGCTGCAGGCCGCGTTCCTGGAGACCGAGGGGGACCTGGAGGGCGGCGAGGAGTGAGGCCGCGCGGCGGCTGAGGCCCCTTTCGAGGGGGAGGCCGCGCTCGGAGTGAGGCCGCGCTCGGAGTGAGGCCACGCTCGGGTGGGTCCCGGGTGGAGTGGGCCGGGGTCCTTGGAGCCCGGCCCACTCCGGAGGTGCCGGTGGGCCGGATCGCCAGTTCGATCCGGTCCACTGGTGCCGTCCGGTCCACTGCTTCCAAAGGTCGTGTCGTCTTCACCCGTTCGGCCGATGGGCGTACTGGTGGTGCACGCCCTTCCGGCGGACAATACGGGTCATGCCGCGTCGCTCCGCCCCCACCAGCCCGCCCCTGAGCACGCCCGCCGCCGCGGAACGGGAGCCCCGCGCGCCGCACCGGTACCGCGCGCGGATCGGCGCGCTGGCGGCCGGGGCGGTACCGGTGCTCGCCTTCCCCGCGCCCGGGCAGGCCTGGCTGGCCTGGATCGCGCTCGTCCCCGGACTGCTGCTGATGCAGCGGGCGCCGTCGGGCCGGGAGGCCGCGGTGCGCGGCTGGTGGTTCGGCGCGGGGTTCATCCTGACCGCGATGTACTGGCTGATCCCGTCCGTCGGGCCGGGCCTGCCGGTCATCTCGGTGCTGTTCGGGGCGCTGCAGGGCGCCGTCGGGTACACCGTGCACCGGCTGCTGCACCCCCGGCTGACCGCCCGTCGGGCCCTGCTCGCGCTGCTGCTCGTACCGGCCGTCTGGGTGACGACCGAGTACGCGCGGTCCTGGCCCGCGCTCGGCGGGCCGTGGGCGCTGCTCGGCGCCACCCAGTGGCAGCACCCGGCGATCCTCGCACTGGCCTCGGCCGGCGGGATCTGGCTGGTCAGCGCGACGGTGGCGGCGGTCAACACCGGGGTGCTGATCGCCCTGACGGCGGTGCACTGGCGGCCGCGGGCCGTCGCCGCCGGGACCGTCGCGCTGGTGCTGGCCTCCGGCCCGCTGCTGTTCGCGCTGCGCGAGGCACCCGCCCGCGACGGGGCGGTGACCGTGGCCCTGGTCCAGCCCGGCATCGTGGAGGACCCGCAGGCCCGGTTCGAGGCGAGCTCGCGGATCACGGCAGGCCTGGTCGGGCAGCCGGTGGACCTGGTCGTGTGGGGCGAGAGCAGCAGCACCGCCGACCTCGACCGCGACCCGGCCGCGCTGGACACGCTGCGTCGGCTCGCCGCGACCACCGGCGCCGAACTCGTCGCCGGGGAGGACGCGCGCAAGGCCGACGGGCGGATCTCGAAGGACTCGGTACTGGTCTCGCCCGCCGGCGTGGTGGACCGCTACCGCAAGATCCGGCTGGTGCCGTTCGGCGAGTACATCCCGCTGCGGCCGGTGCTGGGCTGGATCGCGGGGGTCAGCCGGGCCGCGGGCGAGAACCGCGCCCCCGGCACGTCCTTCCACGTCCTGCCGGCCACCGACCGGGCGGGCGGCGCGCTACCGGTCGGGGCGCTGATCTGCTTCGAGTCGGCCTTCCCCGACATGGCCCGCACGGCCGCCAGGGACGGCGCCAGGGTGCTCGTCTACCAGTCCTCGACCTCGACCTTCCAGCGCACCTGGGCGCCCGAGCAGCACGTCTCGCTGGCGGCGATCCGGGCCGCCGAGACCGGCCGGCCGGCCGTGCAGGCCTCGCTGACCGGGGTCTCTGCCGCCTTCGACGCCCAGGGCCGGGAGCTCGGCCGGCTCGGCACCGACGCCACCGGCGCGCTGACCGTCCGGCTCCCGCTCACCGAGCCCGGGACGCTGACCTGGTACGACCGGATCGGCGACGTGGTGCCGCTGGGGGCGCTGCTGGTCACGGCGGGGGCGGCGGCGGTGGCCGTGACCGGGTGGCGCCGCTCGCGCGCCCTCCGGCGGGCCGGTCAGCCCTCGGCGCCGGCGGTGTAGACGCCGAACGCGGCGCCCTGGGGGTCGCGCAGCACGGCGATCCGCCGGCCGCCCGGCACACCGGTGGCGGGCATCGGCACGTCCCCGCCGAGCGCCGCCGCCCGGCCCACGGTGTTGTCGACATCGGCGACCGCGAAGTACGGCAGCCAGTGCGGCCCCACCTGGGGCGGGAAGCGGTCGTCCATCGTCAGCAGGCCGCCGAAGTCCTGACCGTCCAGACCCCACTGGGGGTAGTGCTCGGACGGGGCGACGGACCAGCCGAACACCGCCGGGTAGAAGTCGAGCGCGCCGGACGGGTCGCGGGTGAGCAGTTCCACCCAGCCGAGCGAGCCGGGCTCGTCGAACACTCCGGCGCCCTTGAAGGCCCGGCCCTGCCAGAGGATGAACACCGCGCCGGACGGGTCGGCGGCCACCGAGAAACGGCCGAAGTCGAAGACGTCGGTGGGGTCCTTCCGGATCTGCCCACCGGACTCCTTGATCCTCACGGCGGTCGCGTCGGCGTCGGCCACCGCGATGCAGACCGTCCAGGCGATCGGCTGCTGCGGGGCGTAGCGCGGGGTGATGGCGGCGGCCGGGGCGCCCCCGACCAGCATCTGGGTGTAGTCCTCGTCCCCGGGGCGGGCCGTGTCGTCCGCCTGCCAGCCGAAGAGCTCGGTGTAGAAGGCCCGGGCGGCGGCCGGATCCGACGTGCCCAGCTCGGTCCAGCAGGGGGCGTTGGTGGTCACGGAGGTCTGCTTCATGGCGTCTGTCCTCGCAGCTTGCTCGGGAACTCCCGGGTGTTCGGCGCCTCGGCCCCCGCACCTCCTGCCCCAGCATGCGGGGCGGGGGCGGCGCTTGGCGGGCGGTGGTGGGCCGAACGGGGGGTGGCCGGAGGGCGGGCGGGGGCAGACGGAGGCGGGGCAGGCGGGGAGCGGGCGGACGGATCACAGAGAACAGATCACAGAAGACAGAAAACAGATGACAGCTGACAGATTTCGAAATCTGTCAGCTGTCATCTGTCATTCGTCAGCTCTGCGCGGCACGCACGGCCCGCGCCACCGGGATCCACAGCTCCGCCTCGGCCTCCGCCGTCCCCGGGACGAACCGGGTCCGGAGGATCTCCGGGCCCGGCCTGGCCTCGTACGGGTTGGACGGGAACCACTGGCTCGCCACGTCCCCCCACATCTCCTGCAGGGCCTGCGGAAACGGCCCGGTGTTGGTGAACACCGCCCAGGTGCCGGCCGGGACGTCGAGCACGTCCAGGTCCGCCGGGACGGCGACCCCGTCGCGCGCCACCACCGCGTGCCAGTAGTCGAGTTCGGACCCCTCCTCGCGGTTCGGCGAGAAGTCGTCGCTCACCGACAGGATCCCCTCCGGGTCGTTCCCGGACAGGGCCGCGATCCGCTCGACCGTCTCCTTGCCGAGCCCCTTGACGAACTCGGCGATACCCGGGTTGATCCCGAGGTAGATCAGCGTGACCCGGGCCTTCCTGCCGACGATCCTGAACTCCGGCTTCTCGATGATCCGGTATTCCATGCTGCTGCTTCCTTCCACGACGAGTCGGAAGGACATCCGGGGCTGCGAGACGAGCACCGCACCGTCGCGCCGGGCCTCGCCCGGCCCGACGCCGTGCATGGCCCGGAACGCCCGGGCGAAAGCCTCCCCCGAGGAGTACCCGTACCGGACCGCGACGTCGAGCAACGTCCGCTCACCGTCCAGGACTTCGGCCCCCGCGACGGTGAGCCGCCGACGCCGGACGTACTCCGACAGCGGCATCCCGGCGAGCATCGAGAACAGCCGCCGGAAGTGGTACTCCGACGTCATCGCGATCCGCGCCAGCTCGGCCACGTCGACCTCGCGATCCAGATCCCGTTCGATCCGGTCCATCGCCCGGTTCAGATGCTCCAGCACGCCAACCCCGTCCTTCCTTTGATGATCTCCACCGTAGGAAGGAGCCACTCTTCCGTACCCGACAATCGGTGCCCGCTCCGGTGGGGTACCGATCGCCGGGTTCCGGCTCGGCAGCTCGGCAGCTCGACGGTTCAGCGGCTCAGATCAGGCCCTGGGCCAGCATCGCGTCGGCGACCAGCTCGAAGCCGGCGATGTTCGCGCCGACCACGTAGTTGCCCGGGTGGCCGTAGCGCTCGGCGGTGGTGAAGCAGGAGTCGTGGATGTGCTTCATGATCCCGGCCAGCCGCTCCTCGGTGTGCTCGAAGGTCCAGGAGTCGCGCGAGGCGTTCTGCTGCATCTCCAGGGCGCTGGTCGCGACGCCGCCCGCGTTCGCCGCCTTGCCCGGACCGAAGGCCACTCCGGCCTCCTGGAACACCCGCACCGCCTCTGGGGTGGTGGGCATGTTCGCGCCCTCGGCGACGGCCAGCACGCCGTTGCGCACCAGGGCCAGCGCGTCGGCCTCGGTCAGCTCGTTCTGGGTGGCGCAGGGCAGCGCGACGTCGCAGGGCACGCTCCACACGCCCGGGCCCTCGACGAACCGGACGTGGCTGCCGCGCAGCCGGGCGTAGTCGGAGACCCGGCCGCGCCGCACCTCCTTGACCTCCTTGAGCAGGTCGAGGTCGATGCCCTTCTCGTCCACCACGTAGCCGGAGGAGTCGGAGCAGGTGAGCACGGTCGCGCCGAGCTGCTGCGCCTTCTCGATCGCGTAGACCGCCACGTTGCCGGACCCGGAGACGACCACCCGGCGGCCGTCCAGGCTCTCGCCGCGGCTGTGCAGCATCTCGGAGGTGAACATGACGCAGCCGTAGCCGGTGGCCTCGGTGCGGACCTGGGCGCCGCCCCAGCCGAGCCCCTTTCCGGTCAGGACACCGCTCTCGTACCGGTTGGTGATCCGCTTGTACTGACCGAAGAGGTAGCCGATCTCCCGGCCGCCGACGCCAATGTCCCCGGCCGGCACGTCCGTGTACTCGCCGAGGTGGCGGTACAGCTCGGTCATGAAGGACTGGCAGAACCGCATGATCTCGGCGTTCGACCGGCCCTTGGGGTCGAAGTCGGAGCCGCCCTTGCCGCCGCCGATGGGCAGACCGGTGAGCGCGTTCTTGAAGATCTGCTCGAAGCCGAGGAACTTGACGATCCCGAGGTTCACGGAGGGGTGGAAGCGGAGCCCGCCCTTGTACGGGCCGAGCGCGCTGCTGAACTCGACCCGGAAGCCGCGGTTGACGTGGACGTCGCCGGAGTCGTCCGTCCACGGCACCCGGAACATCAGCTGACGCTCGGGCTCGCAGATCCGCTCGATGATCCGGGCGTCGAGGAGTTCGGGCCGGTGGGCGAGCACCGGCGCCAGGGTCTCCAGCACCTCGTGGACGGCCTGGTGGAACTCGTCCTCGCCCCGGTTGCGGCGGACCACGTCGGCGTAGAGCGCCTCGATCGCGCGCTGTTCGGCGTCGAAGGAGGAGGCGGAGGAGCGGGGGGTGGCGGGGGTCGTCGGCATCTGATCAGGACCCTTCCGTGTCGTCGATGGGCGTGCGCAGTGTCCCGGCGGGCCTGAGGGACGTGCCCAGGAAACGCGGCCAGTGTCGCAGTGTCCACACGGCGGGTCCTGAAGCATCCACATGCTGGAAACCGACGGCCGACGGATGACAGGCGACAGATGACCACTGACGGATGACAGCTGACAGATTTCGAAATCTGTCAGCTGTCATCTGTCATCCGTTCGCCGTCATCCGTTCGCCGTCACCCGTCGGCCGGGCTTCGCGGCCATCGCCATCCGTCAGCCGCGCCGCCCCGCGCTTCCCCGGACCGTCCGCAGCCCGCCGTACGCCGCCAGCGGCAGCGCCACCAGCAGTGCGGCCCAGAAGGCCCCGTGCCCCCACAGCCCCGCGACCGCCCGGAACAGCCCCTCGAACACCGGGATCCGCAGCGCCTCGACCGGGCCCAGCGGCCCCGGCCAGGCGCCCAGGAACAGGGTGGCCGGGACCCAGACCGCGAACAGCCCCCGGGCGGTCGCCGGCGTCCCGAGGGTGCTCACCAGCGACACCACCGTCAGCAGCAGGACGAACCCGGCCTGGTAGGCCGCGCCGGTCTGCCCGGTCCCCCAGGAGTCGGGCGTGCCGTGCACCCCGGTGGCCGCCAGCCGGACCTCGACCGCGGCCCACAGCAGCAGCACCAGCACCGCCGTCGTGCCGAGCGCGAACCGCACCCGGTCCCGCGTACCCGCGCCGCCCGGCCGCCACCGACCGGACGGCCCGCTCCGCGCCCGTTCCGCGGCCGCGTCCCGCCCGGCGGTGGGGCCACCGGACGACCGCGCCGCGCTCCGCGCGTCCAGCCGCCGCCAGGCCTCCCGGACCTGCCGGCGGGCCTCCTGGGCGGGCTTCAGCAGCCGGTTGGAGGCCCGCTCGATCAGGACGAGTGAGACCACCACCGCCACCACCGCCGCGATGCCGGCCCAGCTCCCCATGCCGCCCTCGAACACGACCACCCGGTCGGCCACCGCCTGGGGCGTCTCCAGCGCCGTCATCGGCGGACCGAGCCGCAGGTAGCCGATGGCGAGGGACCCGGCCCCGGTCAACAGCGCCGTGCCGATGCCCAGCCGGGCGGGGAAGAAGGCGATCACGGCGGCCGCGACGAGCCCCGCGCCGAGCTGTCCGACCACCTGCCGGGCCGCGTGGTCGCCGGCCGTCCGCAGCGGGCCGCCGAAGGCGCCGGCGGGCGAGAGGTCGAGCTTCTGCCCCGCCTCGACCGGATGCCGGATCACCGCCCCCGCCCACAGCAGCAGCCCGAAGGCGAGGAGCAGCAGGACGACCGCACCGGCCCGGCGCGGCAGCGCGGTGCGGGCATGCGGCCACCAGGCCCTCAGCCGGCCCCGCCAGTCCACCGGCGGCCGGCGGCGCCGGTTGCGCCAGAGCCGGGTCAGCGGCCCTTCCCGTCGCACCCCGGCTCCTCGCAGCCCTGGGCTCGCTCCACACCACCGGTGTGACCATCGACTGGGCCACCGCCTTCACCGGCCTCCACACCCAGCACACCGACCTGCC
>NZ_JBEZUT010000004.1:0-70666 GCF_040636595.1 Kitasatospora sp. NPDC036755 | reverse complement strand
CGCGCGGCCGGACGCGCCGCGGCCGCCGCCGTCGCCGTCAAGCTGGACGGCCCCGGCCAGGCCGACGCGCTGCGCGAGGCCGCCACCGACGCGGGCGTCGCCCTGCTCTCGGTGCGCCGGGAGACCCGCTGGGAGCACCTCGACTCGCTGGCCCGGGCGATCATCGCCGGCCCCGACGCCCCGGACGCCCCCGGCGCCCCCGAGCCCAACGCGGGCGACCTCTTCTCCCTCGCCCAGACCGTCGCCGTGCTCACCAACGGCATCGTCTCGATCGAGGACACCTCCAGCCGGGTGCTCGCCTACTCCCGGTCCTCCGACTCCGACGAGGTCGACGACCTGCGCCGGCTGTCCATCCTCGGCTGGCAGGGCCCGGAGCCGTACCTGTCCAAGCTCCGCGAGTGGGGCATCTTCCAGCACCTGCGCAGCTCGGACGCCCCGATCGCGGTCGAGCCGCACCCCGAGCTGGGCCTGCGCCGCCGCCTGGCGGTCGGCATCCGGGCCGGGGCTCAGCCGCTCGGCACCATCTGGGTGCAGGAGGGCGCCCAGCCGCTGGCCCCGCTGGCCGAGCAGGCCCTGGTCGGCGCGGCCCGGGTCGCGGCCGCCCAGCTGGTGCGCCGCCGCCGGGAGCTGTCCGCCGACGTCCGGCTCACCCGGACCCTGCTCACCGGCCTGCTGGAGGGCTCCACCGGCCCCCAGTCGCTCGCCACCCACCTCGGCCTGGACCTGCGCCGCCCGGCCACCGTGCTCGCCTACGGCGCGCACACCACCGACGCGCTGCACCGCTCCGACGTCACCGGCCTGATCTCGGTGCACACCGCCGCCCGGCACCGCGGCGCGCTGCTCGCCCCGATCGAGTCCCGGGTGTACGTGCTGCTGCCCGAGCTGCCGCCCGGCCTGCCGATGACCACCGTGCGCGACTGGGCCTCCGAGGTGGTGACGGCCGCCCGCGAGCACCTGGGCGTCCCACTGCGCGCCGCGATCGGCTCGACCGTCGACGGCCTGGCCCAGGTGCCCGACTCCCGCGCGCAGGCGGACCGCATCCTGGACGCGATGGGCCGCGGCGGAGTGGACCTCGACGTCGCGGCGCTGATCGACGTCCAGGCGGAGGTGCTGGTCAGCGAGATGCTCGCGCTGCTCCAGGAGCGCACCGGCCTGCGCGACCCGCGGCTGACCGCGCTCACCGGGTACGACCGCCGGCACGGCACCCGGCTCGCCGAGTCGGTGCTGGCCTGGCTGGACGCGCTCGGCGAGGTCCGGGTGGCCGCGGACGCCCTGCACATCCACCCCAACACCCTGCGCTACCGGGTGCGCCGCGCCGAGCAGTTGACCGGCATCGACCTCGCCCAGCCGCAGCAGCGGCTGCTGGCGATGCTGCAACTGCGGCTGCCCGCGGACGAGTGGTCCGCGGGCAGCCGTTCCACCTGACGCGACGTCAGCTGCCGTAGCCCTGACCGCGCTTGTGCTCGTTCAGCCGGCGCCACGGGCCGCTGATGGCCAGCTGGATGCCCGGGGTCTGGATGTTGGCGAACAGGGTCTTGCCGTCGTCCGAGAAGGTCACCCCGGTGAACTCGCTGAACTCGGGCTTCTCGGCGGTGCCGATGTTCAGCTCGTTGCGGGCGATCGGGTAGACCAGCCCGTCCTCGGTGGCGCCGAACAGGTGCGAGACGCCGTCGCCGTCCTCGCAGATCACGATGCCGCCGTACGGCGAGACGGTGATGTTGTCCGGGCCGTCGAAGTTGTCGTGGTCGCCCCAGACGTCGCTGTTGACGCCCAGCAGGACCTTCAGGGTGATGGTGCGGCGGTTCGGGTTGTAGAACCAGACCTGGCCGTCGTGCTGGACCGGGCTCTCCGAGCGGGCGAAGCTGGAGACGAAGTAGAAGCCGCCGTCACCCCACCACATGCCCTCCAGCTTGCGGGCGCGGGTGACCTCGCCGTCCTTGAACTGCTTGCGCACCGAGACGGTCTTGGCGTCGCGGTCCTGGACCTTGACCCAGTCCACTCCGTAGGTGGTGCCGACCTTGGTGGCGCGGGAGAGGTCGTCGACGAACTTGCCCTGGGCGTCGAAGACCTTGAAGGCCTCCAGCACACCGGCGTCGTCGGCGAGCTTGCGCAGCTTGTAGCGGCCGTGCTTGAAGCCGGCCGGCGGGGTCCAGCGGAACAGCAGGCCGTTCGGGTTGGAGGCGTCCTCGGTCAGGTAGACGTGGCCCTTCTTCGGGTCCACCACGACGGCCTCGTGGGCGTAGCGGCCGAAGGCCTTGACCGGCTGCGGGTCCCGGTTGTAGTCGTCGTCGAACGGGTCGACCTCGAAGACGTAGCCGTGGTCCTTGGTGAAGCCGTTCTTGCCGGCCTTGTCCTCGGTCTCCTCGCCGGACAGCCAGGTGCCCCACGGGGTCACGCCGCCGGCGCAGTTGGTGGCGGTGCCGGCGATGCCGACCCACTGCTCGACCGAGCCGTCCCGCTTGGCGTGCACGATGGTGCAGCCGCCGGCCGCGCCCGGGTCGTAGACGTGGCCCTCGATCAGCGGCACCGGGTGCGGCCAGTTGGCGCGGGCGCCGGCCAGCTCGTGGTTGACGACCATCAGGTTGCCGCCGCGCTCGTCCTCGAAGGCGGAGGTGCCGTCGTGGTTGCTCGGGGTGAACTCGCCGCTGCGCAGCTTGGTGACGCCGGCCCGGTTGAGGACCTTGTACGAGAAGCCCTTCGGCAGGGACAGCAGGCCTTCCGGGTCCTGGACCAGCGGACCGTAGCCGACGGCGGTGCCGGCGGCCGAGTTGGTCCCGGTGGCCGCGGCGGCCGGGGCCTCGCCGCCGGCCGGAGCGGCGATCGCGCCCGGGGCGCTGGCCAGCGCCTCGGCGCTGCCGGCGATCAGCACGCCGGCCCCGACGAGGGTGGAACGGTTGACGAAGTCCCGGCGGGACAGCGACATGGCAGCAACTCCTGAGGATGAGCGGGGGCGTCGGTGCGGGATGCCGACGCCCAGCAGGCTCCGCCGGACGGGTGAACCCGGCATGACGTCCATCTCACGCCCAGGCGGCCATTTGCCGACCGATGACCTTCACATGACCCCGGCTTTACCCGTGCACCCGCCGCCCCGGCCGGCCCCACCCGCACCGGCGGCCCGTCAGCTCCGCGCCGCCCGCCACTGCTCCCAGGCCGACAGCCACAACTGCTCGGCCAGCCGCTGCTCCTCCCAGACCCCCGCCCCGCCGTTGCCCGGCCGCTCCCGCCACAGCTGCGCCCAGGCCCGCTGGGCCGGCAGGCTCGCCACCTCGCTCGCGAACACCGTGTACCGGACGACCTCCTCGACGGCCGCCTCTCCCTCCGCCGTGCCGAGCAGCCAATGCGTCTGCTGCGAAAGCCGGTTGAGGTGGTTCACCATCGAGGTCACCGCCGCGACGGCCTCCTGCCGGGTCTCGGTGGCCAGCCGCATCTGCTGGCGCACCGCGGCCTCCCAGCGCACCGCGCCGGCCTCCCCGCGCAGCCCGCGCGGCAGCCTCGGCGTGCGCCCGACGCGCACCTGCGCCTCGATCGCGGCGGACTCGGCGACGGTCTGCGCGATCAGCGCCCGGTGCGCCTCCATCCCCACCGCGGGCGGCAGTTCGCGCTCCTCGACCGGAACGTGACGGGCCCGCCGGGCGGCCAGGTCGCGCAACAGCTCGGTGCGGCCGCGCAGATAGCACTCGAAGTCGCCGATCGGGCCGAGCTCCACCGCACCGGGGGGCATCCCGCGCCCGCACACCGTCACGGTCAGCCCGCCGACCCGCAGCCGGCCGGCCCACACCGGCTCGGGCCCGCCCACCGCCGGGGCGCCGGGCTCCGGCACCGGCCGGTCCTCGTGCACCTCCACCGCGCAGGGCTCGCCGTCCACCGTCATCCACACCCGCAACGCCCGCACCCGGCCCGGCCCGTCGCCCTCGTCGACGCCCAACTGCTCGTAGACGCGGTCGCGTTCGTCCTCGACCAGGTCCTCCAGCTCGGGCAGCTGCTCGCCCTCCTCGGCCCCCGGCCGGTAGGTGCGCACGGTCACGTACGGGCCGGCCGCCGAACGCCAGTCACCGCACCTGACCTCGGCCCAGCGCAGCTCGCCGCCGGAGGTCTCGAAGGCGGCCAGCGCCCGGCCGGCCCGCGCCTCGTCCGCCGGCGCCCCGGCGACCACCCCGAACACCGGGAAGTCCGCCGCCGCCAGGATCCGGCGGGAGAACTCCTCCTGATCGGCGAACCCGTCCGCCGGCCGCTCCCGCGATCGGCCCGCCGCCCGGTCCGGTGCCCGGTCCACGAGTCGACCGGCAACACGGTCCTCCCGGACCGGCTGCTCCGGCACCGGGGCGGGCCCCGAGGGCCCCGCGTTCCACTCCTGGTGCCTGCCGCCGCTCTCCCGCATCATCCTGTGCCGCACCCCCGAGTCCTCGCGCCCGCACCGCTGACGCCACCTTACGTGCCCGCAGCTGCCGGGTCATCAGCTCGGCCTCCGGACGGGGGCGGTGGCCGTGTCAGGACGCCCGGTTGTCAGCCGCCCTCCCTAACCTGGCGGCATGACAGCACAGAACGACGCAGCACAGGACCGCACCGGGCAGGGCGCCTTCCCCGCCCGGATCAGCATCGTCACCCTCGGGGTGACCGACCTCGACCGCAGTGCCCGCTTCTACGAGGGGCTCGGCTGGAAGCGCTCCACCGCCTCCAGCCCGGAGATCGTCTGGTTCCGCACCGCCGACTCGGCGCTCGGCCTCTTCCCCACCGAGGAGCTGGCCGCCGACGCGGGCGTGCCCGCCGCCGGCGAGCCCTCCTTCCGCGGCGTCACCCTCGCGGTGAACCTGGAGTCCCCCGCGCTGGTGGACGCCGCGCTGCGGACGGCGGTCGAGGCCGGCGCCGTGGTCGTCAAGCCACCGGTCCCGACCGACTGGGGCGGCTACTCCGGCTACTTCGAGGACCCGGACGGCCACCTCTGGGAGCTGGCCCACAACCCGTTCTTCCCCTTCACCGAGGACGGCTCGCTGGACCTGCCCTGAAGCGTTGCCGCCCTCACGCCCTCAGCCCTTGGAGCGCGCCTTGAAGGCCGCCTTGCGCGCCTCCTTGGCCAGCGCCCGGTCCGGGTGCAGCTCCCCGATCGCCTCCAGGACGTCCGCCGTGTACGGGTGGTCGACCCGCCACAGCTCGCCGAACCACCCGGCCGGATCGCCGTTCACCGGCAGGTCGGTGATCAGTTCGCGCAGCAGCTCGGCGTCCCCGCCGTTGTCCAGCAGCTGGGCGGCGAAGGTGTCGACCACCGTCCACAGCGCCATCGCCCGGTCCGGCACGGGGACGTCCGTCGCCCCCTGCGCCGTCAGCCAGGCCCGCGCCGCGCCGCCCAGCTCCGGGTCGTCCATGACCTCCCGAGCGGCGGGCCCGGCGTCCGGCCCGAGCAGGTTCAGCGCGGAGACGCAGAGCATCCGGCGCAGCGGGCCGTAGCCGTCGCTGCCGCGCGCCGCGGCCAGCAGCTCGCGCGCCGCCGCCACCGGCTCCCGGTCGGCGGTCCACACCCGCAGCTCCTCCTCCGGCAGCACGTTGGCCGACTCGCACACGCCGCGCAGCAGCTCGGCCGCGTCCCCCCTGGCCAGGTCGCCGACCAGCGGTGCGTCGTAGCCGTCCTCCAGCAGCCACTGCCGGATGCCGTACTGGCCGAGCGGGGTGAGCCGGACCAGCCCGAAGCGGGCCGACTCCTCCTCGTCCAGCGGCTCCTCGCCGACCACGGCGGGCTCCTCGCCGTCCTCCTCGTCGAACAGCTCGGGGTCGATCGGGCGGTACTCCAGCAGGCCGAGCTCGGCGAGATCGCCCAGCATCGGGTCCAGCGCGACCATCACGTCCGTGATGTCGCCGAGCAGCTCCTCGCTCGGCTCCTCGCCCTCCGGGACCACCAGCAGCGCGGCCAGCACGCCCAGCGGCACAGTCTCGTTGCCGGGCTCGGCGAAGGCGGTGGTCTCGTAGAGCACCTGCAGGGCCTCGTCCAGCAGCTCGGCGGCCTCGTCCCGGGCCTCCTCGACCTCGGTGAGCCCGTCCTCGTCCTCCTCGGCCCCCTCGGCCTCCCCTCCGGCGGCGGGCTCCCCCTCGGCCTCCTCCGGGACGGAGTCCGCCTCGACGGCCAGCTCCCGGACGATCCCGGCGGCGGTCAGCCACAGCTCCAGGACGGTCTCCGGGTCTCCCTGCTCGGCGGGCTCCAGGTCCGGGCCCGGGACGGCGACGTGCTCGCCCTCCGCGGTCGTGCCGAGCTCCACCAGGTCCAGGTCGCAGGCCAGCGACCAGGCCCGCAGCGCCTCGACCTCGGCCTCCTCGGGCACCTCGCCCTCGGCCGGGGCCAGGCCCAGCAGCCGGGCCGCGGGGGCCCGGTCCGCCTCGACCAGGTCGCCGAACTCGTCCACCGCCAGGTGCGGGGCGGCCCAGCGGGCCAGCGCCAGGGCGAACCCGAACATCGGGACGGCCTTCGCCTGCTCGGCGAGCTCGCGCTCGGCAGGCAGCTTCACCGGCGGGACGAGCACCGCCGCGTCGTCCAGGTCCTCGTCGTCCAGCCCGTGCGCGGCGAACGCCCCGTAGAGGTCCTGGAGCTCCAGGTCCGCGGGCAGCACCGCCTCGGCCGTGCCCTCACCAGCCGAAGCCCCGGTGGTCTTGCGCCGTCGTCCGGCCATCGTTGTGCGCTCTCCCTCAGCCAGCGGTCAGCCCAACAGCGCCGCGTACCGATCCACCACCTCAGCGTATAGGTCGGGCACCCCCGACGCCCGGCTGTTCCGGGCGCACCCAGGGGCGCGCGCCGTGGGCGTGCGCCCACCCCTTATCCTTCGGTCTGGTACCGCGCACACCCCGCGCGTGCCACCGGGGCAACGAAGCCCACGCCCTCCACCCGACCCCGGGCCGGAGGGGCCCTCTTCAGTTCACCTCGCCCCACCAGGGAGCCCTCACCCGCGGCCACCACCACAGCGCCTCCGGACGGGCGCGCCGGCACACCCCGCCGACCCCGGTGGTGCCCGGCCACAGGAGACCCCTGCCATGGCGGACCTCTCCCCCGCCGGCTCCGGCCTGCGCACCGCGCAGCTCGACGGACGCCGACTGTCGGAGGCCCTGCTTCCCCTGGAGCTCGCGCCGCGCGCCCAGCTCCGACTCGCCGCGATCAGCCGCTGGAACGCGCTGCGCGGCGTCCGCGTCGGCCTGGTGGCCGCCGCCCTGCTGCTCATGCTGATCGGCGCCAACCTCGCCACACCGATCTACTCGCTCCTCCAGCAGCAGCTGCACCTCACCGCGCTCGACACCACCGTCCTCTTCGCGATCTACGTGTTCGCGCTCGTCCCGGTGCTCGCCGTGGTCGGCCACTGGTCCGACCACCTCGGCCGACGCGCCCTGATCCTGCCCGCCGTCGCACTGTCCGCCGTCGGCGACGCCGTGTTCGCCACCTCCGGCAGCTTCTGGCAGCTCGCCGCCGGCCGCGCCGTCCAGGGCGTCGCCGTCGGCCTGTCCACCGGCGCCGCCGGGGCCGCCCTCGGCGACCTGCTGCCCGACCGCCCGACACTCGCCGCCAAGATCACCCTGGCCTGCTCGGCGGGCGGCGTCGCACTCGGCCCGATCGTCGGCGCCCTGCTGGCCGGCGGCTCGGACCCACTCCTCACCCCGTTCCTGCTGCACGCCGTCGCCCTGCTCGCGCTCTGCGTGCCGCTGGCCCTGGTCCACCCGCGGATGCCCGGCCGCAGCCGGCCGCCGGCCTCCCCGCCCCGGATCACCACCCCGGCCCACCTGCGCCCGCAGCGCCTGCGCCTGCCGCGCACCGGCCGCCGGGAGTTCCTCCTCGCCGCCGCGGCCGGATTCATCTCCTACGCGGTCTTCGGCGTCTACCTCAGTCTGGCCCCGGCCTTCGCGGCCGACCTGCTGCACACCGACTCCAAACTGGTCGGCGCGATCGTGGCCGCCCTCCTGCTCGGCTCCTCGGCAGCCACCCAGCTGATCGTCCCGCCGACCTCGGACCGCGTCGTGACCGCCCTCGGCATGACCGGCCTGGCCACCGGCCTCGGCCTGGTCGTCGTCGCCGGATACACCGAGACCCCCGCGCTGCTCTTCATCGGCAGCGTCCTCGGCGGCATCTCCCAGGGCGTGGCCTTCCGCTCCCTGTTCACCAGCGCCGTCGCCGCCATGGACCCGGAACGCCGAGGCTCCGAACTGAGCTCCCTGTGGGTCATCGTCTACCTCGGCAGCTCCGGCCCCATCATCGCCCTCGGCGCCCTCGTCCAGCACTACGGCCTCCTGCCCTCCGTCAGCGGCTTCACGGGCCTCGCCGCCCTCCTCTGCGCCGCCCTCGCCATCGCCGTCGCCCGCAAACCCACGCCGACGGCCTGACCCCGCACACAGAACGCGGCTGCCCGGGACCACTACGGTGGCCCCGGGCAGCGGCGCTTTCGCCACCAGCTGTGAACACCCGCGCATCATCCGCTCCGTCGAACAGCTCCCCCACCGTTCCCCACCATCCACCCCCCACCCGCCTCCCGGCGGGTGCCCGCCCCGGGCCTGGCCGCGCAGCCGGGCAGCACGCGGCGCAGATTGAGCAAGCAGCCATGACCTGCCAGAGCCCCTTCGGATCAGTGGGACAGCGGCGGCCCCCTTTGTACTTCTTGTTCCACGATGGAGGAGTGCGAGGGCCGCGCGACCGAAGGCTGGTCGGCCACGAGAGGCGGTGAGCAATGGAACGTATGACAGGCCCACTGGCCAGGGGTTTCACGGTGAGACGCTTTGCTGCCGGTGACTCCGTGGAAGAGCTGACCGCCCTCCTCCATCGCGCCTACGCTGATCACGCGGCTGCCGGCAGGGTCTTCTTCGCGTCCTACCAGTCCGTGCAGGACACAGCCCATCGGCTGGGTGCGGGCGAGTGCTGGGTTGCATGCAGAGGCACGAAGCTCGTGGGATCGGTGGCGGTGGCGGCCCCGTGCACGATGCCTGCCGGATATCCGGTACCAGCGGGAGCCGGCTCGTTTTGGCAACTGGCAGTGGATCCTGCGTACCGCGGAACGGGGCTTGGGCAGCGTCTGCTGGCGCTGGCGGAAGAGCGCGTCGTTGCGCTCGGGTCCACAGTGGCTGTCATCGATACGTCCGCCGAGGCCGTCGAGCTGGTCGGCTGGTACCGCCGACGGGGGTACGTGCCGGTCGGGAGGTGGCGGTGGGATGTCACCAACTACCAGAGCGTGATCCTGCTGAAAGACCTCGCGGCAGTCGAGCGCGAGAGGTGAAGTGGGCGGCCGGTGCTCCTCCGGGTCGAAAGGAGATCTGCCGCCCACGCGACGGCTCTGAGTTACTGGCCGAGCACTCGGGCAGCATCCCGGGCAGCGATGGCGAGCGCCTCGTCGAGCGCTCCGGTGTGGCGTCCACCGGCGCTGGCGACGGGGCCCTTGCCTCCGGCTCCGCCACCGACCGTACGGGCAGCCGGAATGAGAATCTGGCTGGCGTGGGTTCCGGCGGCGTGGAGGTTGCGGGTGACGGCGGCGGCAAGGAGGGCCTTGCCGCCGCCGTCGGTGCCGAGGATGACAACGGCGTGGTCGTCACCCATGAGGTCGGCGATGTTGGTGGCAAGCGTGCGGAGTTCGTCGGGACCGAGACCGGTGACCTTCTCGGCGACGATCCGGCCGCCGGGGACGGTGCGGGCGATGGCGGCGAGCTGCTGGGCACGGGTGCGGAGCTCGGCGTCGCGAAGGCGGGCGAGTTCCTGCTGGGCTGTGGTGAGGGCGTCGAGGCGCTTGCGAAGGGTGTCGGGGGCGTCCTGGGGGCGGGTGCCGAGGAGGGTGGAGAGTTCTTCGAGGAGGCGGCGTTCGGTGTCGTGGTAGGTGAGGGCGTCGCGGCCGGTGAGGGCTTCGATGCGGCGGAGGTTGGAGCCGATGGAGGCTTCGCCGAGGATGCGGACGGGGCCGGCGTTCGCGCCGTGGGGGACGTGGGTGCCGCCGCAGAGTTCGCGGGAGAAGTCGCCGATGTCGACGATACGGACGTGGTCGCCGTACTTCTCGCCGAACAGGGCGGTGGCTCCGGCGGCCTCGGCTTCGGAGCGGGTGGCGTGCCAGATGCGGACTTCGGGGTCGTCGAGGAGATGGTCGTTGACGAGAGCCTGGATGGCGGCGAGCTGGGCGGGGTCGACGGCGGAGAAGTGGGCGAAGTCGAAGCGCAGGCGGCCGGCGTCGACGAGGGAGCCGTGCTGGCGGGCGTGGTCGCCGAGGGTGCGGCGGAGCATGGCGTGCAGGACGTGGGTGGCGGAGTGGGAGCGGGCGACGGCGTCGCGGCGCGGGCCGTCGACGAGGGCTTCGGCCTGCTCGCCGCTGCGGATCTCGCCTTCGCGGATGCGGACGGTGTGGACGTGGAAGCCCTCCAGGCCGAGCCTGGTGTCCAGGACCTCCAGGAGCGCGCCGCCGATGGTACGGATGGTGCCGGTGTCGCCGACCTGGCCGCCGGACTCGGCGTAGAACGGGCTGCGGTCCAGGACGAGTTCGAGCGTGCTGCCCTGGTCGGCGCCGGGCACGACGGTGCCGTCGGAGATGAGGCCGAGGATGGTGGCTTCGGTGTCGAGGCGGTCGTAGCCGGTGAAGTCGGTGCGGCCGTGGCGGGAGGACAGTTCGCGGTAGGCGTCCTGCCGGCGCAGGGCCTCGGCGGTCTTGGCCTTGCCGCCGGCCTTGGCGCGCTTCTGCTGTTCGGCGAGCAGGGCGGTGAAGCGGTCCGCGTCGACGCTCAGCCCGGCGTCGCGGGCGGCCTCGATGGTCAGCTCGACGGGGAAGCCGTAGGTGTCGTGCAGTTCGAAGGCGGTGTCTCCGGTGAGGGTGGTGGAGCGGCCCTCGCGGCTGCGGGTGATGGCGGCGTTGAGGAGCCGGGTGCCCTGGGTGAGGGTGCGGGTGAAGGACTCCTCCTCGGCGGTGACGACCTGCTCGATCAGGCTGGCCTGGCTGGTGAGTTCGGGCCAGACGTCGCCGAGGTTGGCGATGACGCTGGCGGTGGCCGGGGCGAGGACGAGCTGGTCGATGCCGAGCATGCGGGCGTGCCGGATGGCACGGCGCATCAGGCGGCGCAGGACGTAGCCGCGGCCGTCCTTGGCGGGCAGGACTCCGTCCGCGATGAGGTAGGCGATGGAGCGGGCGTGCTCGGAGACCACCTGGAAGGAGATCTTCTCCTCGCCACCGGGACCGCTGCCCGGGTAGTCACGGCCGGCGAGTTCCTGGACGGTGGTCAGGGTGGGCAGGAGGAGGTCGGTGCTGCAGACGTTCTCCACGTCCTGGAGGATCGCGGCGAGGCGGTCGAGGCCGAGGCCGGTGTCGATGCTCTGCTGGGCGAGGTCGCCGAGGATCGGAAAGGTGCCGTTGTCGTCGTCCTCGCCGCGCATGGACTGCATGAAGACGAGGTTCCAGATCTCGACGTACCGTTCGCCGTCGACGGCCGGGCCACCCTCACGCCCGAAGGCCGGCCCCCGGTCGTAGTTGAGCTCGGAGGAGGGGCCGCAGGGGCCGGGGACGCCCATGTCCCAGAAGTTGTCCGCGCCGAGGCGCTGGATGCGCTCGGCCGGAACGCCGATCTTGCGCCAGAGCTGTTCGGCCTCGTCGTCGTCCTGGTGGACGGTGATCCAGAGGCGGTCCTTCTCCAGGTTGTAGCCCTGGGTAAGGAGTTCCCAGGCGTAGGCGATGGCGTCGGCCTTGAAGTAGTCGCCGAAGGAGAAGTTGCCCATCATCTCGAAGAACGTGGCGTGCCGGTTGGTGCGGCCGACGTTGTCGATGTCGGAGGTGCGGGCGCACTTCTGGATGGTGGTGGCGCGGGGGTACTCCGGGGTGACCTCGCCCAGGAAGTAGGGCTTGAACTGGTTCATGCCGGCGTTGGCCAGTAGCAGGGTCGGGTCGGAGGGGATGAGCGGGCTGGACGGGACGTGGCGGTGGCCGCGTGAGGTGAAGAAGTCCAGGAAGGTGGAGCGGATCTGCGTCGAGCGCATGGCGGTAGGGCCCTCACGGAAGAGTCGCGGAGAGGTGGGGGGTGATCACACGCCGAGCCGGGCCGAGAACGAGGACTGAGTGGTTCTCAGTTCTCCAGCTCGGCGCAGATAGCTCGCGCCCCCACGGTGTAGACCATGACTCCGGTATCCGTCGCTCTGAGGTGGCGCAGCCGACAACGGACGCAACGGTCCGCTGCGACTGCACCACCAACAGTAGCGGCTCCGGGGTCAAGATCGCTTGGAGTTGTCCTCCTGACGGCCGATGCCAACCAGGAGGGGCAGGACGAAGGCGGCGTGGTCGGCGCGGGGCATCACGAGGTGGGCTCCCGCCCGGGTGAGGGCTTCGGGGCCGGCGAAGCCCCAGCCTGCGCCGACGGCGGTGACACCCGCGGCGTGGGCGGCGTGGATGTCGGTCTCGGTGTCGCCGACGAAGATGCCCGCCCTCGGAGGAACGTCGAGCCGGTCGAGGGCGAGCAGGACGCCGTCGGGGGCGGGTTTGGGCTGAGCGTCCTCGTAGCAGACGACGGTGTCCAGCTGGTCGAGGATGTCCTGCGGCAGCAGCCAGTTGACCCGTTCGCGGCTTCGCAGGGTCACGACACCGGTGCCGACTCCGGCCTCGCGGAGCGCGGCGAGGGTCTCGGCGACGTACGGGAACACCTCGGCGGTCAGGGTGGCCGTGGCGCTCGCCGCGGCCCAGCCCTCCTCGTTGATCGATCCGTCCAGTCCGAGGTCGGACAGGACGTACTCGCGTGGGGTGGTCGCGGCGGCGGGCGGGAGATCGGCGACGGTCACCCGCTTGCCGAGGGCCACGGTCGCATAGCCTGCCAGGGTGGCGAGTTGGGCGTCCCGGCTGTCGACGAGGACGCCGTCGAGGTCGAAGAGCACGGCCCGCTTCACGCGGCACCGCCCGCCCGGGGTGACGGCAGGTCGGCCTCGGTGAACAGCGAGTTCAGGGTGACACGGTGCTCGGCCAGCAGCGTCCGGCCGCTCCAGGACACACAGCGCGTGGGTGACCGGTCCGCCCACCATCCGCAGGATGCGTGCCATGTGGAGCAGTTGGCCGCCGGAGCGGACCACGTCGTCGACCAGAACGATGCGGCGGCCGTCGATGGGAAGGCCCTCGACCTGGTGGCGCGAGCCGTAGCCCTTGGGCTTGCGGCGCACGAAGGCGGCGGGCAGGCCGGTGGCGGCGGACAGCGCCACGACGAGGGGGACGCCGCCGAGTTCGATGCCGACGAGCACCTGGGCGTCGTCGGGGACGAGGTCGGCCATGGCGGTGGCGGTGTCACGCAGGAGCGCGGGGTCGGAGGCGAGCCGGTACTCGTCGAAGTACGCGTCGAGCCGGCCGTACCGAACGTGGTAATCACCGAGTTCGCGCGGGCCGGCGTTAACCGCCTGGCCAACACCGCGCTGCCGTCCTTCCTAAGCTCCGACAGGCTCTCGCCCCACAACACCGAGACCATCGAGAACAGGAAGAGACCACCATGCAGCACCGCGTCCGCGCCGTCCTCCTCACCCCGAACGACACCATGCTGCTGATCAAGCGCATCCGCCCCGGCATCGACCCGTACTGGGTGATCGTCGGCGGCAAGATCGAGCCGACCGACGCCGGCCCCGAGGAGGCCCTGCTGCGCGAGGTCCGCGAGGAGATCGCGGGCGAAGCCGAGCTCGTCCGCCTCCTCCACACCGTCGAGACCGACGACGAACGCCAGGACTTCTACCTCGCCACCGTCGACAAGTGGAGCTTCGAGGACCGCACCGGCCCCGAGTTCAGCCAGGAGGGCCGAGGCGAGTACCTCTTGGAGGAGATCCCCCTCACCACCGAAGCCCTCGACGCGGTCAACCTCCTGCCTCAGGACTTCGCCACCGTCCTGCGCGAGGCCGTCGAACGCGGGGGTCTCCTGACCACCAGGTAGCCGCAAGCCGGCAGCCACCCGCCAACCCCGAAGGCCTCACGCAGCGTCAACTGCCGTGATACGCTCCGTGATCCAATCGAAAACAGGCGACCCCGGCGGTGCTCGCAACACCCCGGGGTCCGGCAACAGGAGCCCAAACTCCCGATGCGCGTCCATCGTAGCGCCCCCGTGCGCAACTTCACCGTGCTGCCCAACGCCGTCCTCCAGTACCGACGGCTCTCCTACACCGCCCGCGGCCTGCTCGCGGACCTCCTCTCCCGCCCCGACGGCTGGCGCGAGGACGGCCGGCACATGGCCGACACCAGCCCCCAGGGGCGCGGCGCCGTCCGCAGGGCGCTGAAGGAGCTGACTGACGCCGGCTACTACCGGATCGAGAAGATCCGCATGCCGGACGGCACCATCCGCACCGAGACCCACGTGTACGACACACCGTGGTGCGCACCGGATGCCACCCGTCCGGCGCCCGGTGGAGCGGCAACCGGTGCTGCTGGCAGCCCTGTTGTAAAGGACCGGCAGCAAGAACCCGCCCTCCCCGCGAGTCCGGCCGATGACCTCACGCCGGAAGGACAGGAGGAGGATTCCGGGACCGAAGAGGTCCGCGAAGCGGTGGCCACCCTGTTCCGGGTGATCCGTCCCGAACCCCGGCTGCGCCTGGGCGAGGCCGAAGCGCGTGAACTCGCGCCCCTGGTGGCCCAGTGGCTGGCTCGCGGCAGCACGCCGGCCGACCTCACCCACGCCCTGCTGCCGGGCCTGCCCACCCCGATGCACTCGGCGGCCGCCGTGCTCCGCTACCGCCTGGAGCACAAGATGCCGCCCACCCGGCCCACCGCCCGGCCACCGGCCCGGTACGCCGAGTGCGCCAGGTGCCACGACCCCGTGCCCCGACCGGGCATCTGCCGCCCGTGCGCCGGCCTGGCCTCCCGAACCCTCGCGGTCGGCCAGGGGGCGGAGGTGGCAGCCGCAGGCGCCGCCCGGGTCCGGGCCGCCCTGCGCTCCGCGGTGACCGGCAGGCGGCCTGCACAGCTCGCCGTCTGAGACACGCTGTCCCACCGGCCCCGACGGGGCCACACCATCAGCGCCGCATGGTGAACCGCCCTTGGCACGACCGACCCGGCCACCAGCCTCGCCAGGTCGTCGCCGGGTACACCGGCACCCTCGCGCTGCGCTTCACACGATCAAGCTCCCGGTCTGGCATCGTGAACAGGATCTCGAACTGGCCGAGCAGTACGTCCGCGCGGCCGTCAAGGTCAGCGACCACCACAAGGAGCTGCTGTGACTGTCGTCTCTCCCGAGTTCGTGGCCGGCCTGGCGGCCGACGCCGAAGCCGCCGGCGTCACCGGCTTCGTCGCGGCCGCCGTGATCAAGCACGAGGGCCGGGTCCTGCTCGTACGGCGCAACCCCGACGACTACCTGGGCGGACTGTGGGAGATCCCCTCCGGAACGGTCGAGACCGGGGAGAGCATCCTGGCCGCCCTGCACAGGGAGACCGCCGAGGAGACCGGCCTGGCCATCGACCGGATCACCGGCTACGTCGGCCACTTCGACTACCGGAACAGCCGCGGCGGCACCACCCGCCAGTTCAACTTCGCCGTCACCGTGGAGCGGACCGGGCCGGTCGTCCTCGCCGAACACGACGCGCACCAGTGGGCACTCCCGGGTGAGCTGCCCGAGGTCAGCGACGAGGTCCGCAAGCTGATCGCCCGCTGAGGCCGGTGCGAGCCGGCCGGACGCTGCTGGACGCACCGTGTGCCGCCGGGCCGGGCGGCACACGGCCAGGCCCGCTCCAGGCGAAGGCCCCCCGGCACACCGCTGCCGCGCGACCCCAAGGGTGTCGCGCGGCAGCAGCTTGAGCCGAAGACGATCTCAGACGTTGAAGCCCAGCGCCCGCAGCTGGTCGCGGCCGTCGTCGGTGATCTTGTCGGGGCCCCACGGCGGCATCCAGACCCAGTTGATGCGCAGGTCCTGGACCAGGCCGTCGGTGGCGGTCTTGGCCTGGTCCTCGATGACGTCGGTCAGCGGGCAGGCCGCCGAGGTGAGCGTCATGTCGATGGTGGCCACGTCGGACTCGTCGATGTGGATGCCGTAGATCAGGCCCAGGTTGACGACGTCGATGCCCAGTTCGGGGTCGACGACGTCCATCAGGGCTTCGGTCAGGTCCTCGACGGAGACCGTGCCGGCGGTGGTGCCGACGATGACGGTGCCGGTCTGCTGCTCCGCAGCGGGGGCCTCGGCGCCGGTGGTGGTGGTGGTGCTTTCGTCGCTCATGGTCTTGTCCTCCTCTGCGGGGTCAGTCGTTCGTGGCGGGGTTCTGGGCGAGCGCCTGGGCGGTGGCGTCCTTCCAGGCCATCCAGCTGAGCAGGGCGCACTTGACCCGGGCCGGGTACTTGGAGACGCCGGCGAACGCGACCGCGTCCTCCAGCACCTCCTCGTCGCCCTCGCCCTGCCCCTTGCTCTGCATCAGTTCCAGGAACGCCTCCTGGACCGCCTGCGCCTCGCCCACGGTCTTGCCGACCACCAGGTCGTTGAGCACCGAGGCGCTCGCCTGGCTGATCGAGCAGCCCTGCGACTCGTACGAGACGTCGGTGACGGTGGCGCCGTCGAGCTTCACCCGCAGGGTGATCTCGTCGCCGCACGTCGGGTTGACGTGGTGCACCTCGGCGTCGCCGTCCCGCAGACCCTTGCCGTGGGGGTTGCGGTAGTGGTCCAGGATGATGTCCTGGTACATCGAGTCGAGCTTCATGGTCGTCCTGCCCCGTCCCGTCAGCCGAAGAAGTTCCGGACGTGGTGCAGGCCGTCGATCAGCGCGTCGACCTCGCCCGGCGTCGAGTACAGGTAGAACGACGCCCGCGTGGTCGCCGGAATTCCGTACCGCAGGCAGACCGGCCGCGCGCAGTGGTGGCCGACGCGCACGGCGATGCCCTGCTCGTCGAGCACCTGGCCCACGTCGTGCGGGTGGATGTCGCCGAGGGTGAAGGAGATCGCGGCGCCGCGGTCGACGGCCGTGCGCGGGCCGATGATCCGCAGGTCCGGGACCTCGAGCAGCCGCTCGACGGCGTACTCGGTGATCGCGTGCTCGTGCGCCGCGATCCTCTCCATGCCGATGTCCTGGAGGTAGTCGATGGCCGCGCCGAGTCCGACCGCCTGGGCGATCGGCGGGGTGCCGGCCTCGAACTTGTGCGGCGCCGGGGCGTAGGTGGACGAGCCCATGGTGACGGTCTCGATCATCTCGCCGCCGCCGAGGAACGGCGGGAGGTCCTCCAGCAGCTCGTGCCGGCCCCAGAGCACGCCGATGCCGGTCGGGGCCAGCATCTTGTGGCCGGTGAAGGCGACGAAGTCGGCTTCCAGCGCCTGTACGTCCAGCACCATGTGCGGTGCGGCCTGCGAGGCGTCGATGACGACCAGCGCGCCGACCGACTGGGCCTTGCGGACGATCGTCTCGACCGGGTTGACCGTGCCCAGCAGGTTGGAGACCAGGGTGAAGGAGACCACCTTGGTCTTCTCGGTGATCAGCTCGTCGATGTTCGACAGGTCGAGCCGGCCTTCGTCGGTCAGCCCGAACCACTTGAGCTTCGCACCGGTGCGCTGCGAGAGCAGCTGCCACGGGACGATGTTGGAGTGATGCTCCATCTCCGTGATGACGATCTCGGAGTCGGCGTCCACCCGGTACGGCTCGTCGGCCCAACCGAGCATGTTGGCGACGAGGTTGAGCGACTCCGAGGCGTTCTTGGTGAAGATCACCTCGTTGCGGCTCGGGGCGTTGACGAACGCCGCGACCTTGTCCCGGGCGCCCTCGTACAGCGCCGTGGCCTCCTCGGCGAGCACGTGCACGCCGCGGTGGACGTTGGCGTTGTGCCGCTCGTAGTAGGCGTTCAGGGCTTCCAGTACCTGGCGCGGCTTCTGCGAGGTGGCCGCGTTGTCCAGGTAGACGAGCGGCTTCTCGTCGTGCAGCACCCGCTGGAGGACCGGGAAGTCCTTGCGGATCGCGTCGGTGTCGAGCAGTCCCGCGAACGGATGCGTCACGCGGACGCGCCCCCCTTCACATACGCCTCGTAGCCCTCGTTCTCCAGCTTGTCGGCCAGCTCGGCGCCGCCGGACTCGACGATGCGGCCGCCCGCGAAGACGTGGACGTGGTCGGGCTTGATGTACCGCAGGATGCGGGTGTAGTGGGTCACCAGCAGGGTGCCGACCTCGCCGGTCGAGCGGACCCGGTTGATGCCCTCGGAGACGATCCGCAGCGCGTCGACGTCCAGGCCGGAGTCGGTCTCGTCGAGGATCGCGATCTTCGGCTTGAGCAGCTCCAGCTGGAGGATCTCGTGGCGCTTCTTCTCGCCGCCGGAGAAGCCCTCGTTGACGTTGCGCTCGGCGAAGGCCGGGTCCATCTGGAGGGCGGCCATCGCCTCCTTGACCTCCTTCACCCACAGCCGCAGCTTGGGGGCCTCGCCGCGGACGGCGGTGGCGGCGGTGCGCAGGAAGTTGGAGACCGAGACGCCGGGGACCTCGACCGGGTACTGCATGGCCAGGAAGACGCCGGCCTTGGCGCGCTCGTCGACGGACATCTCCAGGACGTCCTCGCCGTCCAGCAGCACCGAGCCGCCGGTGACGGTGTACTTGGGGTGACCGGCCAGCGAGTAGGCCAGGGTGGACTTGCCGGAGCCGTTCGGGCCCATGATGGCGTGGGTCTCGCCCTGCTTGACGGTCAGGTCCACGCCCTTCAGGATCTCGCGCGGGCCGTTCTCGGCGTCCACGGAGACGTGCAGGTCGCGGATTTCAAGGGTTGCCATGTGTACTCAGGACTCCTGGTTGACGGAGACGAGCACATCGTCCCCTTCGATCTTTACGGGGTAGACAGCGACCGGCTTGGTGGCGGGCAGGCCGGAGGGCTTGCCGGTGCGCAGGTCGAAGCTGGAGCCGTGCAGCCAGCACTCGATCATGCAGTCCTCGACCTCGCCCTCGGAGAGCGAGACGTTCGCGTGCGAGCAGGTGTCGTTGATCGCGAACACCCCCTCGTCGGTGCGGACGACGGAGACCGGCACGCCGTTGAGGTCCACGCGCTTGGGAACGTCCTCCTGGAGGTCGCTCAGCGCGCAGGCACGGAGGAAGGTCATCGGGCTCAGACCGCCGCTTCCAGCTCGGCGTCGATCTTCTCCATGAGCTGGTCCTGGACCTCGGCCACGCCGATCTGCTGGAGCAGTTCGGCGAAGAAGCCGCGCACCACCAGGCGGCGGGCCTCGTCGGCCGGGATGCCGCGGGCCATCAGGTAGAACAGCTGCTCGTCGTCGAAGCGGCCGGTCGCGGAGGCGTGGCCGGCGCCGACGATCTCGCCGGTCTCGATCTCCAGGTTCGGGATCGAGTCGACCCGGGCGCCGTCGGTGAGCACCAGGTTGCGGTTGAGCTCGTAGGTGTCGGTGCCGAGCGCGGCGGCGCGGATCAGCACGTCGCCGACCCAGACCGCGTGGGCGTCCTGGCCCTGGAGCGCGCCCTTGTACGCCACGTTCGACCGGCAGTGCGGCGTGTCGTGGTCGACGACCAGGCGGTGCTCCAGGTGCTGGCCGGCGTCGGCGAAGTAGAGGCCGAACAGCTCGGCCTCGCCGCCGGGGCCCGCGTAGTTGACGCGCGGGTGCAGGCGGACCAGGTCACCGCCGAAGGTGACGACCACGGACTTGTAGGAGGCGTCGCGGCCGACCAGCGCGTTGTGCTGGGCGACGTGGACGGCGTCGCGCTCCCAGTCCTGCACGGAGACGAAGGTGAGCTTGGCGCCTTCGCCGACCAGCAGCTCGACGTTGGCGGCCCGGGTGCCGGTGCCCGCGTGGTTGAGCACCACGACGGCCTCGGCGAACGGCTTGACGTCGATCACCACGTGGGCGAAGCGGACCCCGCCCTCGCCGCGCACGTCGATCTTGACCGGCTCGGTGAGCACCGCTTCCTTCGGGACGGTGACCACCAGGGCCTGCTCGAAGGCGCTGAACGCCTGCGCGGCGACCCGGTCGACCGGCGTGCCGGCCTTGCCCAGGCGGGCGTCGTCCCGGCCGACGGTCTCGGCGGTGACGCCGTCCGGCAGCGTGAACTCGACCTTGTCCTCGCCGCGCTCGGCAGCCGCGGCGGTGCCGTCGTGCAGGCCGGCGAGGCGGTGCAGCGGGGTGAACCGCCAGTCCTCCTCGCGGCCGGTGGGCACCGGGAAGTCGTTCACGTCGAAGGACGGCTTGACCGCGACGCGCGCGTCGATCGGCTGCTGGACGGTGGTCCGGCCGGTGCCGGGGCCGGCGAGCTGCGCGCCCGCGCCGGCGGTGCCGACCTCGATCGACCCGGCGGTGGTGGAGCCGGTGGTGTTCTGCTCAGCCATGGCTGTTCGTAGTGCTCTCTTCCTCGGAAATGAGTGGACGGCGGCGGCCGGGGGTCAGCCGACCGAGCCCTCCATCTGCAGCTCGATCAGCCGGTTGAGTTCCAGCGCGTACTCCATCGGCAGCTCACGCGCGATCGGCTCGACGAAGCCGCGGACGATCATCGCCATCGCCTCGAACTCGGTCAGGCCGCGGCTCATCAGGTAGAAGAGCTGGTCCTCGCTGACCTTGGAGACCGTCGCCTCGTGGCCCATGGACACGTCGTCCTCGCGGACGTCCACGTACGGGTAGGTGTCCGAGCGGGAGACGGTGTCGACCAGCAGCGCGTCGCACAGCACGTTGGACTTGGCGCCCTTGGAGCCCTCGCCGATCTCGATCAGACCGCGGTAGGAGGTCCGGCCGCCGCCGCGCGCCACCGACTTGGAGACGATGTTGGAGGAGGTGTTCGGCGCCATGTGCACCATCTTGGCGCCGGCGTCCTGGTGCTGGCCCTCGCCCGCGAAGGCGATCGACAGGGTCTCGCCCTTGGCGTGCTCGCCCATCAGGTACACGGCCGGGTACTTCATGGTGACCTTGGAGCCGATGTTGCCGTCGACCCACTCCATGGTCGCGCCCTCGTACGCCACGGCGCGCTTGGTGACCAGGTTGTAGACGTTGTTCGACCAGTTCTGGATCGTCGTGTAGCGGCAGCGGCCGCCCTTCTTGACGATGATCTCCACGACCGCCGAGTGCAGCGAGTCGGAGGAGTAGATCGGGGCGGTGCAGCCCTCGACGTAGTGGACGTAGGCGTCCTCGTCGACGATGATCAGCGTCCGCTCGAACTGGCCCATGTTCTCGGTGTTGATCCGGAAGTAGGCCTGCAGCGGGATGTCCACGTGCACGCCCTTCGGCACGTAGATGAACGAGCCGCCGGACCACACCGCGGTGTTCAGCGCGGCGAACTTGTTGTCGCCGGCCGGGATCACCGTGCCGAAGTACTCCTTGAACAGCTCCGGGTGCTCGCGCAGCGCGGTGTCGGTGTCCAGGAAGATGACGCCCTGCTCCTCCAGGTCCTCGCGGATCTGGTGGTAGACGACCTCGGACTCGTACTGGGCGGCGACGCCGGCGACCAGGCGCTGCTTCTCCGCCTCCGGGATGCCGAGCTTGTCGTAGGTCGCCTTGATGTCCGCCGGCAGGTCCTCCCAGGACTCGGCCTGCTTCTCGGTGGAGCGGACGAAGTACTTGATGTTGTCGAAGTCGATGCCGGTGAGGTCGGAGCCCCAGGTCGGCATGGGCTTCTTGCCGAACAGCTTCAGGCCCTTGAGACGCAGGTTGAGCATCCACTCGGACTCGTTCTTCTTCGCGGAGATGTCGCGGACGACCTCCTCGCTGAGCCCGCGCTTGGCCGCGGCACCGGCGGTGTCCGGGTCGGCCCAGCCGTACTCGTAAGTGCCCAGGCCCTCGAGCTCCGGGTGCGAAACGGTGTCAGTCATGCGAGCTTCCTAACGCGCGGACGCAGAATCTTCGGTGGACGTACCGGCAGTCGGCAGCGCATCGGAGCCGCGGCCCGAGGGCACCAGGGCGGACGACGATGCGGCACCGGATGCCGGCACATAGGTGGTGCAGACCCCGTCGCCGTGGGCGATCGTGGCCAGCCGTTGCACATGGGTGCCCAGGAGCTGGGAGAAGACCTCGGTCTCCGCCTCGCAGAGCTGCGGGAACTGCTCGGCGATGTGCGCGACCGGGCAGTGGTGCTGGCAGAGCTGGGCGCCCGCCGGGGCCTTGGCCGCGGCCGACGGGACACGCCGCACCGTCGCAGCGTACCCGTCCGCGCTCAGCGCCTGGGCGAGCGCCTCGGTGCGCTCTCCGGCGGCGGCCAGGCGCAGGGCCTCCAGGTACTTCTCGGCCTGCTTGCCGAACCGGGCGCGGGCGAAGGCGGCGACCGCCTCCTCGCCCGCCTTGCCGCCACCCACCGACTCCGCGATCCAGCGCAGCGCGTCGGCGGCGAGCTGGTCGTAGGCCTGGTAGAAGGCGTCCCGGCCGGCGTCGGTGAGTGCGAAGACCTTGGCCGGACGGCCCCGGCCCCGGCTGCCGTAGACCCGCTGTTCGCGGGACTCCACGAGGCCGGTGGCGGCCAGCCCGTCGAGGTGGCGGCGGACGGCCGCGGCGGTGAGGCCGAGCCGGTTGGCGAGGTCGGCGGCGGAGGACGGACCGTGGTCCAGGATCGACCGCGCGACCCGGTCCCGGGTGGCCCGGTGGCCCTCCAGCAGCACCTCGGCCGCCGTCACGGGCACGTCGCAGGAGGAGGCCGACTCGGCCTCCTGCTGCTGGGCGTGCTCGCGCATGTTTTTCACAACACCAGTGTTGCGTAATTCCTTCCGCCGGGACAAGCCGTGACCCAGGCCTCACCGGTGTCATCTGTCACGCAGGTAAGCCTTACCTGACCTGGGAAAACGATCATCGGCCCGCCGGACGGCCCGCGCGTCAGGCACTCTTACACTCGCCGGTATGCACTCCGAACCCGCGGTCCAGATCGCCGGGCTGGTCAAACGCTACGACGACAAGCTCGCGGTGGACGGCCTCGACCTCACCATCCCGGCCGGCGCGATCACCGCCGTCCTCGGCCCCAACGGCGCCGGCAAGACCACCACCATCGAGACCTGTGAGGGCTACCGCCGCCCCGACGCCGGCACCGTCCGCGTCCTCGGCCTCGACCCGGTCACCCAGAGCGCCGCACTGCGACCCCGGATCGGCGTGATGCTGCAGTCCGGCGGCGTGTACGCGGGCGCGCGCGCCGTCGAGATGCTGCGGCACACCGCCAAGCTGCACGCCCACCCGCTGGACGTCGACGCCCTGGTCGAACGCCTCGGCCTCGGCTCCTGCGGCCGCACCACCTACCGCCGGCTCTCCGGCGGCCAGCAGCAGCGGCTCGCCCTGGCGATGGCCGTCGTCGGCCGCCCCGAACTGGTCTTCCTGGACGAGCCCACCGCCGGCCTCGACCCGCAGGCCCGCCGCGCCACCTGGGAGCTGGTGCGCGACCTGCGCCGCGACGGCGTCACCGTGGTCGTCACCACCCACCACATGGACGAGGCCGAGCAGCTCGCCGACCGGGTCGCCGTCGTCGACCGCGGCAAGGTCATCGCCGACGGCACCACCGAGGAGCTGTGCCGCGGCGGAGCCGAGAGCGCGCTGCACTTCGACGGCCCGCCCGGCCTCGACCTCGGCCCGCTGCTCAAGGAGCTGCCCGGGGGCGCCACCGCCGTCGAGACCGCCCCCGGCCGCTACCGCGTCGAGGCCCCCGTCGACCCGAAGCTGGTGGCCACCGTCACCGGCTGGTGCGCGGCCTCCGGCATCCTGCCCGAACGGCTGTCCGTCCAGCGCCGCAGCCTGGAGGACGTCTTCCTCGACCTGACCGGACGGGAGCTCCGACCGTGACCGAGCGAACCATCGAGCGGTGCGCGTCGAGCGCGGCGCCCACCGAACGGAGCGGGGTCGACGCATGAGCACCACGGACTACTCCCCCAGGCCGGGCGCCGCGCCGGTCGGCCGGATGCTGCTCGCGCAGACCGCGTTCGAGACCCGGATGCTGCTGCGCAACGGTGAGCAGCTGCTGCTCACCGTGGTCATCCCGACCGTGCTGCTGGTGCTGTTCTCCGCCGTGGACATCGTCGCGGTCGAGGGCCCCGGCAAGCGGGTCGACTTCCTGGCCCCCGGCCTGCTCGCGCTGGCCGTGATGTCCACCGCCTTCACCGGCCAGGCCATCGCCACCGGCTTCGAGCGCCGCTACGGCGTGCTGAAGCGGCTCGGCGCCAGCCCGCTGCCGCGCTGGGCGCTGCTGACCGCCAAGACCGGCTGCGTCCTGGTGACGGAGGCGCTGCAGGTCGCGCTGCTGTCGGTGATCGCGCTGGCCCTCGGCTGGTCCCCGCACGGCAACCCGCTGACGGTCGCCGCGCTGCTGGTCCTCGGCACCGCCGCCTTCTCCGGGCTCGGCCTGCTGATGGCCGGCACCCTGAAGGCCGAGGCCACCCTGGCCGGCGCCAACCTGGTGTTCGTCCTGCTGCTGCTCGCCGGCGGGGTGATCGTGCCGCTGAGCAGGTTCCCCGACGCCGTGCGGTCGGTGCTGGAGCTGCTGCCGATCTCCGCGCTCTCGGACGGCCTGCGGTCGGTGCTCCAGTCCGGCGCCGGGGTGCCGTGGTCGGACCTCGGCATCCTGGCCGGCTGGGCCGTGGTGGCCCTGGCCGCCGCCGCCCGCTTCTTCCGCTGGGAGTGAACCGCTGCGGGTGACCCACGGGAAGTGATCCGCCGGGAGCGATCCGCGACCACGCGCGACACCCCCGACGCACGACGCCCCCCGGCCTGGACAGGCCGGGGGGCGTCGTCGTTCTCCGCCTGCGGGCGTCAGCTCTCGCTGCCGCCGCGTCGCTTGCGGGCGAGCAGCACGAGCGCGCCGCCGACCAGCAGCACGCCGCCGCCGGCCGCCGCGATCATCGGCGTCGCGTCGCTGCTACCGGTCTGGGCGAGCGCCGGAGCGCTGGTGGCGGGCGCCGGGGTCGGGGTCTTGGTCGGGGTGTGGGTGACCGACGGGCTCGGGCTGGCCGGGGGCGTGGTGGCCGGCGGCGGGGTGCTCACGGTCGGCGTCGGGGTCGGCGTCGGCGTCGGGGTCGGCGTCTTGGTGGGAGTGGGCGTGGGGGTCGGAGTCGGCGTGTGGCACGGCTCGATGGTCTTGGTCTCGTTGATGTTCCAGCCCTTCTCGTTCGGGTTCTCCGTGGTGGTGACCACCAGGTTCGCCTTGATCGGGGCGTTGTGGTCCTTCACCGGGAAGGAACCGTGGAACTCCGCGGGGAAGGCCTTGGCGTCCAGGACCTTCTCGCCGTCGATGGTGAGGCTGACGGTGTTCTTCACGTCGGCCTTGGGGCTGTAGTTGATCAGATCGACCACGATCTTGTCGCAGGTCACCGTCCAACTCGGCACGTGCGCCGAGGCGTTGGTGGCCAGCGCCAGGGGCAGGAGAAAACCGGCCGCAGCCGTGCCGGCGAGCGCCGTCGCGCCGATCGCGAAGTGCCGCTGCTGTCGTGCCATTACTATGTTCCCCTCCGAACGGTCTTGTGCAGCAGGCGTGTTGAGTGGTTCGCGGTGGCCCGCTACGACTGTCCGGGGGACTCTACCGGCACTCCCGCACCCCGCCACACCCCGCCGTACGACCGGATATCGACTTTCCGTCCGTCTTCTGATGTGCATGACCAGCCCATCACAGCCGCGACCTCGCAGAATGCGGATTCGGCAAACCTGAATGGGCTACGTCATCTTCAAGACAGAACGGAGCCCCCGGTGATCAGGTTCAATCACCGAGGGCTCCGATTCGGTCAGCCGACGAATCTCCGGGCCGTTCCGGCCCCGACGGCTCAGGCCTTCCGGGCCGCCTTGCGCCGGGCCGCCACCACGATCGCACCGCCGGCCGCGATCACCACCGCGCCGCCGATGGCCAGCGGCAGCACCGGGCCGGAGCCGGTGTGCGCCAGGTTGCCGCCGGCGTCCGGCTGGGCGGACGGGCTGCCCGAGGCCGCCGGAGCGGCCGTCGCGCCACCGGTCGACGGACTGGCCGAACTGCTCGCGCTGGGCTTGCCGCTGGTCGGGGCGGACGGGCTGCCCGACGGGCTCGCCGAGCCGCTCGGGGAGGTCGACGCGCTCGGCGTGGCCGACGGGGAGCCGCTCGGGCCGGTCGGCGGGAGGGTCGGCGTGCCGGACGGCGTCGGGACGGTGCCGGGCAGGCAGCCGGTGAAGGGGTAGTGGTGCGTCTCCGCGCCGCCCTTGCCGGTCAGCGAGGCGGCGATCACCGAGCCGTTGACCGGGCCGCCGCTGCCGAGGTCGAAGGCGGCGTTCGGGGCGAGCACGGTACCGGCCCACGCGGCCTGGCTGTTCTTGACCACCTTGATGGCGGTCGGGAAGTTCCAGAGCAGCTTGGACCGGATCGCCCCGCCCGCGGCGCTCTGCAGCTTGTCGTCCAGCACGAAGGCCTTCTTGCCCTCGTCCCACAGGTGGAAGCCGGTGGTCCCGGCCGCCGCCATGTCGTACGAGCCGCCGGTCACGTTGACCACCGTCACCGAGCCGGCCGGCACCTTGAGGAAGACGTCCTTGGCGCCCTGCAGCTTCGCCGCGTCGACGGTGAAGCTGTTGTACTTCGCGTCCCCGCCGGTGAGCGTCAGCTTGGCGCCCTCGGCCTGGACGGTGGCGCCGGCGGTCTGCGGCACGGCGGCCAGCGAGGTGGCGGCGGCGCGCAGCTTGGCGAACTCGGCCTTGAAGTCGATCGGCGAGGAGCCCTGGGCGACGGCGCCCTGGTGGGCCTGGACCACGGCGCCGTCGGCCTTGGCACCGAAGACGCCGTTGCCCTTCATCACCTGGGTGTTGTGGCCGGTGATCTTGCCGGCCACCACCAGGGCGTTCTTGCCGGGCAGCGCGTCGACCTCGGCGGCGGTGAGCTCCTGGCCGACCGAGAAGCCGCCGGTGAAGTCGGCGTTGCCGCCGACCGCGACCGCGCCCTCGGCGTCCGGGGTGTGGGTGTCGTCGCCCTCGATGAACTCGCCGTAGAGGTTGGCGACCCCGAGGCCGCGGCACTCCTGGTCGGTGCCGACGGCCTGGGCGGCCGGCGCGACGAGCCCGGCCAGTGCGAGTGAGCCACCGACGGCGAGCGCGGCGGCGGAAATGGGTATGCGCATGTGCAGGCTCCGCTTGCGTGCGGGAAGGGTGGGGGGAGCGGCCCGGAAAAGGTATGGACCAACCCGCACTCTTTCGGCCAAACGGGTGAATGGTCAAGACCAATTCACTCCTTGACCGAACCACCCCGGTTTGTCCGCGTGTCGCCCCTCCGCGTGTCGCCGACCACCGGCTCCGCCCCACTCGGCCGAACCACCCGCGCCGTCCCGCCCCACCGCCCGCCGCACCGCCCGCGCCCCGCCCCAAGATCGCCTGTAAGGCCGCCTACGATTGACCCCGTGCCTAACCCCTTCTCCCTGCTCGCCGAGCGCTGGCAGCCATCCGCCGAGATGGTCCGGCGCGCCACGTTCGCCGCGCTGGTGATGAGCGTGGTGATCGTCGTCACCGGCGGCGCCGTCCGCCTCACCGCCTCCGGCCTCGGCTGTACGACCTGGCCCCGCTGCACCGACGAGAGCCTCGTGCCCACCGCCGAGATGGGCTTCCACGGCGTCGTCGAGTTCACCAACCGGATGCTCACCTACGTGCTGAGCGCCGCCGTCGGCTGGGCCATCCTGGCCGCCCGCTGCCACCGGCCGTGGCGGCACGGCATGACCAGGCTCGGCTGGGCGCAGTTCTGGCTGGTGATGAGCAACGCTGTGCTCGGCGGCATCACCGTGCTGACCGGCCTCAACCCGTACACCGTGGCGCTGCACATGATCGCCGCGATGGCCCTGGTCTGGGTCGCGCTGCTGATGTGGGAGCGGTCCAAGGAGGGCGACGGCCCGCCGAAGCTCGTGGTGCCCCGCCCGGTCCACCAGCTGTCCTACGTCCTGGTCACCGCGATCGGCCTGCTCGTCGCGGCCGGCACCCTGGTGACCGGCGCCGGCCACCACCCCGGCACGCCCAAGGACAACAAGATCGTCCCGCGCATCCCGATCGACTACGACCGCCTCGCCCAGTTCCACGCGGACTTCGCGTTCGTGTCCGTCGGCCTGGCCATCGCGGTGATCTTCGTCCTCGCCGCCGTGAAGGCCCCCCAGGCGGCCCGGTCCCGCACCAAGGAACTGCTCGCCGTCCTGCTCCTCCAGGGCGTCCTGGGCTTCATCCAGTACTTCACCGACGCCCCCGAGCTGATGGTCGGCCTCCACATGCTCCTCGCGGCACTGACCTGGATCGCCGCCCTGCGCGTCCCCCTCGCCCTGCGCACCCGCGCGGACGAGGAAGTCACCGACCAGCTCCCCGCCCAGACCCCGCAGCCCGCCGCAGTCTGAGCAAAAGCAGGACATACGGCGAAGGCCCCCATCCCACGATGGGGGCCTTCGCCGTATCAGATCAGGCTTAGCCGAGATCCCCGAACAAGGCGCTGTGAGGCCAATGCGGCTTCGGCAGTCCCAGTTCCTGCAGGTAGCCGATCCGCGCGTTTATAGCAGCAGAGAAGTGCCGCCAGTCCAGACTGGCAACCGGCTCATTCGGCTTCGGGTCGGTCGCGGAGGACGTGACGTAGCAAACCGCATCGTAGAGCTGCTCGGTCATCAACCGCTGACAGAAGATCCCAAACCGCTCCTGGTAGGACTTGCCGCGCCAGATGTCCTCGACTGGGAGAACTCCCTCGGCCGGCTTCACCGGCCTCCTCGATCCTTCCTCGTCCTGCATGATGAAGAAGTAACCGAGCCAGGGCTTCTCCCCGGGGTAGAGGTCAGCCAATGCCGCCCTTCGAAGGTCGACGGCGCTGCCCAGGGCCTCCTCGACCCGGTTGTTGTAGTTGTTGCCGAAAGACGGCCCACCCAGGGCCTTCATTTCGAAGGCAGCAACCAGCGTGTCCTCGTACGCGACGACGACGTCCCACTGCTTCTGCGGCCGGTAGTAGCCAGGGAGCTCCAGCCGCTGAGCCTTGGTGATCCGGATGCTCTCACGCGGATAGCCCGCTTCGAGGAAGAACTTCGCCAGGAGGGCCGCAATGGAATCGAAGTGCTTGCCACCTCTGACAGAACCCGCAGTGCCAGCACCGGCTGCGGCCCTGATCGCCGACTGATCATTCTGGGCCTGCTTGACACCCCAGTACGCCGCAACAGCGTCCTCGAAATCCTGGCGGCTGACTGTCAAGGTCGGTTCCTCCTAATCGGGTAGCTCGGTAAGCCCGTAGACGCGCAGTGCCGCCTCGGTGGCCGCCTTCACGTCCCGCTTGTCGAAGGCGTCAACCAGGGCAGCACGGTCCTCCTCGGCGATGGCCGTCGGGTCCGGAACACGGATCTTGCGGAGGTACTGCGCCTGGAAGCGGAGCGTTCCCCCACGCATCTTGACCGCGTATGCCTCTACGAACGCCTCGGCCACCTTGGAGAGGAGCAGGCCGCCGAGCACGCGCATGTCCCAGACGTCCGAGACGATGAAGTACAGGTTGTGGTGAGGGTACAACTTCCCTTCATCAAGCACCGGATGGATTGTCAGTTTCATGTCCGGAAAGAGAAGTTTGGACCGGCTTGTCAGTCCGTGGTCGACCTTGTCGATCGTCTTGTACCAACGGTCGGGCTGCTTGACTGCGACATACCGCTTACGCAGGACGCCACTGTGTTGGCGGAAGTAGGCGGCGAGTTTCGGATAGGCAACAAGGTCGACGAGTTCGCCCTGGGAGTTCCACGGATTGACCAGGCAGGACCCACTCCAGTCGATGGAACCGGTGGTGGTGTCTCGGACCATGGCCAGAGGCAGGAGCCGGTCCGGTTCAACCAGTTCGCGATCATCAGTGATGAAAACCTTGTCCGCACCGGTCGCGATACCGATGCCGACGCGTGTCCCTGTGGCCTTGTCCTCCAGTAGGCGAAACCGGTCGCTGAGGTCTTCGAGAACGGCGAGCCTGGCAGGTGAGGCCGCCGGCCAGGAGTCCTCGTCAGGGAACCAGTGCGGCAGAGGGGCCGCCTGAAAGGCGGCTGTGGAAATCGGTCTCCGATCCTCAGCCTCGTACCAGGCGAGGAAGTCACGGGCTTCCGGCTTCCCGAACGCGCGGGTCGTATCGGCGGCAACCGCGCCACCCTGCGCCTGGCGGGAAATGATCGTGATAGCAGGATATGCCGAGACCTGCTCCTGGAAAGCGTCCACGTCATGCATCACCAGCGTCAGGTCCATGCTGAACTGCCTGGTCACCAGCTGGCGGAGCTTACGGCCGTACTGGTTCCTCATCCAACGGTCTGCGCAGATGAAACCGAGCCGGCCCCCCGGCTGCAAGCTCCGGAGTGCCACCTCGTAGAAGCCGACGTAGATATCGGCACGGCCTCCCATTGTGGAGCACACGCTACGGTAGGCCTCCATCCGACCGTCGGGGACATCCTCCAGCCTGATGTAGGGGGGATTGCCAACGACGAAGTCCGCACGGTGCTCGACATCAGGCTGGAGAAGGTAGTCGCCCTGTTGCACCCAGTGCGAGGCAACCTTCCGAGCCTCACTGCGCCCCCAGCCATCACCGTGGAGCCATTCTTCGACGACTTCCCGGCTCTCGGCCACGTTACGCCCGAGCAGGTCGAACGCCTGGACGGCATGCACTGCGTCGGTGATCGGACGACCGTGAGCCCTACATGAGGCACTTATCCGTGAAGCGATCACGCCAAGGAATGCCCCTGCACCACAAGCAGGCTCGACGACCTTCAGCTGCGCGAGGTCCCTGTCCGGCGTATAGCCGAGCAGATCGAGGATGAGCTCGACGACCCAACGGCGGGTGAAGACCTCACCGTGCTCGACTGCTTCCGCGGGGACCTCAGGCAGCACCTGCTTGTCAATGTCGAAGAGCGCCAGAGTTGCCACGACTCGACCCTACAGGGGGCGCCCCGGCGGCCGGCCCTAGCCTGACCACGATCAACTAACGCTGAGCGTCGAGGACGTCACTCCTTGCACTTGCTCGCCTCGAACCACCTCCACCTGCCGCGTGCTGCAGGTGGAGGTGGAGGTGGAGGTGGTCGATCGGACAGCGGGCGGTTCGACGTTGCCACAGCAGCTGTCGCCCGTCGTGAGTCCGGATGTTCGGTGCCGAGTCATTCCGGAGCGCATCCAGGACACGTACGGCATAGACCTCGGCTCACGTTCTTGTAGATGCTGCTCAGCCGCTCCACGCCGACCTTGATCCCGGTCTACTCGTAGACCTCGCGGCGCACGCCGTCCTCGACGGCCTCATCCAGCTCCAGAACACCACCCGGAGGCTCCCGGTCCCGTTGTCAGCCCGGCGAATCGCCAGCACCCGGCCGTCCTCGCGCACCGCCACCCCGCAACGGCCATCGAGCGGAGCGGCGTCGATTGGGATCTCACGCTCACGCCACCGGACGGGCCGGATCGAGCAGCATCACGTCGTGCCGAGCCGCGCCCTCCCATGGGATCGCCGACCCGACGCGCGTGTAGCCCCACGCTCGGTAGGACGCCTGGGCCGCAGTCGCCTCCGGTCGGGTGTTCAGCATCACCCGGGCGTTGTCGACTCCCTCGATGAGGACGCGATGCATGCGGGTGGCGGCCCCCTGGCGGCGCCACCGAGGCCGGACCGCCAGCTCGAAGAGACCGAAACGTGCGCCGTCCGTCCTCGCGCCTCAGATCCTCGGGCACCGGATCGATCAGGGTGTCCCACCATCCCGTGCTCGCCGACAGTGGGTAGCCGTACGCCATGCCCACGACGGTGTCGCCGTCGAAGGCGACCGCCGCCCGGAACCCCCGCCGCCGCACCTGCGAGCGGAACCGGCGGAACGCCCGCTCCACGTCGGCCGGCCCCTCGCCGTAGGGAGGCTCCGCGAACGCCTCCGCGAACACCTCCTTCAACTGGCCCTCCAGCTCGACCGCCTCCCCGCCGTCCAAGAGCCGGATCGCCGGCACCCGGCCGCCCTCGCGCCCCGCGACGGACACCAGGTGGAGCGGCGGCGGCATCCCCGCCTCCTGTGGATCTCGCCTCGCGGTATCGCTTCTCACGTGGTCGGCTTCGAACAGCTGCCGAGGGTCGGGCGAAGCGCGTCGAGGACATGGGTCCAGTTGTACTCGTCGCGCTCCGCCGGACTTGGGCCTGTGGGGAACCGAGTCGCCGATCAGGACGCCCATCGAGCGCAGGCGGGCCAGGCTCTCCGCATAGGCCGGGTGGGCCGCGAGGGCGGAGTTGACGTAGGGCTGGACGACGACGGGAATGCCCAGCCCGTACGCCTCGCAGAGGATGCCCAACGCGAGCGTGTCGGCGATCCCGAGGGCCCACTTGTTGATGGTGTTGAACGTCGCGGAGACGACCGCGACGGCATCCGCCTCCGGCAGTGGCCGCGAGCTTCCGGGCGTGCGCCAGGCCGAGCGGATCGGATAGCCGGTCTGGGCCTCGATGGCTTCTTGGTCCAGGAAGCCGAGCGCGTTGGGAGTGGCGATCACCCCGACCTTCCATCCCTCGGCGCGGGCGGCGGTGATCAGTTCGCCCACGCCGTCAGCGATTCCCGAGGCGCAGACGATGACGTAGAGGAACGGCTCATGGTGCTCGGTCAAACCTGAACTCCTGTTCGCAGGAACACATCCCGCCACGTGTACGCGCAGCTGCGGGAGCGGGGGCTGGGTGATCATGGTCCAAGCGCGCGCCGCCGCCCGGCGACGCAGACGGGAGCCGGTCTGCCCCGTTCACTGCCCCTGGCGTCACCACATCTCTACCCCGTCACGCAGATACCGTGTGCCACCGTCTGCGATTGCCCTGACAGCGGCGTTCAGCCGGTTCCGCTGGCGGATCCGCAGTCGCTCGGCGACCTCCGATGCGGGGAGGAAGACGGCCTCGGACAGTTCGTCGTCGTGTGGGCGAACCCCCGCGGCCCGAGTGGGTGGGAGGGTTCCCGCGTCGAAGATGAACGCGATCTGGTCGTCCCACGGGCCGTGCGGCGCAACCCAGTCCACGACCAACAGGCGATGGATCCTGATCTCCAGGCCCAATTCCTCGCGCAGTTCCCGCACTGCGGCCTCGTCCGGTGGCTCGTTGGCTTCAGCCATCCCGCCGGGGAGGTCCCAGCCCTCCTTGTAGGTCGGGTTGACGGTCAGGATGCGACCAGCCCGGTCGCGCAGGATCACGTCCGCCGAGACGCGCTTCCGGGCTTGCCTGGCGTTCCCCTCCGCCAGGTAGGCGTTCCAGGCTTGGGTGTCGGTAGGTGCGGGCCTCATGTTGGACCTCCCCGAGGCAACGGGATGATGTCAGCGAGCAGGAGCTGCCGGGCTCTGCGCGCCTCATCGAATCGTGCCAGGTATTCACAGACCGGGCCGTAGTCGCGGTGCTTCTCAAGGAGTTCACGGAGGTCATCCATCTGGCGAACGACCCGAACGGACCCGAGTGTCGGGCTGGTGTCGAGAAGCTCGGCTCCGACACTGATCGCAGCGTCCAGGTCACCGCGATCGGCATGGATACGGACGAGGGTGATCCTGCTGAAGGTGAGCGAACGTGTGCGGCCTTCCTCCCGTAGCACCACAGCCTGCATCCCGTGCCGAAGAGCCTCCTTGGGGCGGCCGAGGTCGCTGAACGCCAATGCCGACTCGCTGACGAGAGTGGCGTCGTCGAACGGGCTCAACCACGGATGCTCGTCATCGGCTAGACCGGCTGCCAGGCCCGCAAGCTCGTCGGTGTCGGCCGTCCGACCGACCGGCTCGTCCGTATCCTCGTCGGTGACGGCTCACGCTCGATGCCCGTGATGATCCAAGCCGGGCCCGACGCCACGCCCGACCCATGCCCCGCACCGGCAACCCCACGCTCTACTGGGCCACCCTCGTCACCGCTGGCGAACTCCTCACCACCACCCCCAACCCCGACACCCGCATCAGGTACGCCCTCGCCCACTGCCGCACCCAGGCCGTCAAGCACCAGAAGTCGACCCCGCCGACTTCCAGCGCACCTAGCCCGTAGACGAGGTGCGGCGGTGCCCCGGTACGACGAACGGCCCGGTTCCCCCGTGTGGGGGAACCAGGCCGTTCGCGATGTGCGGGCTCAGATCTGGATGCCGGCCATGCGCTTCCACTCGTACGCGCCGGTCTTCACCTTGAGGCCCAGCTCGCCCTCGAAGTCGTCGTGCAGGGTCAGCCCGGCGAGCTCCGCGGCCCGCTTGCCGACGGCGTAACTGGGGGCGACCTGGTCGCCCCAGGCGCCGTCCGCGCCGACGACCACGATGCGGGTGGCCACGGAGCCGACGTACTCGACGACGGCGTCGCCGCCCCCGTGCTCGCGGGCGAAGCTGGTCAGGTTCTTGGCGATGCGCTTGGCGCGGCGCTCGGTGCGGGCGTCCGGCGCGGCGGTGGAGGTCTCTGCGCTGCTCATGCCCGCATGCTACCCACCGGTAGCGCCGCTGGCGACGGGAACGCCCTGTGCACCGGGCCACATACTGGAGGGGTGACGTTCACAGGCTGGCCGGCCGAGGCGCTCGACTTCTACGAGCACCTGGAAGCCGACAACTCCAAGGCCTTCTGGCAGGCCCACAGAGAGCAGTACGACGACGCCGTGCGGGCCCCGATGGAGGAGCTGCTCGCCGAGCTGGAGCCCGAGTTCGGGCCGGGGAAGATCTTCCGCCCCAACCGCGACGTCCGGTTCAGCGCCGACAAGTCCCCGTACAAGACGCACATCGGCGCCCACCTGGAGAGCGGCGGCTACATCCAGCTCTCCGCCGACGGCCTGGCCTGCGGCAACGGCTACTACCGGCTCGCCCCGGACCAGCTGGAGCGCTATCGCGCCGCCGTCGCGGAGGACGTCACCGGCGCGGAGCTGGAGCGGGTGATCGCCCGGGTGGAGCAGCAGGGCCCGCTGGTCGTGGGCCGGGACTCCCTCAAGTCGGCCCCGCGCGGCTACCCCAAGGACCACCCCCGGATCGGGCTGCTGCGCCACAAGGGCCTGGTGGCCTGGCAGGAGTGGGAGCCCGCGAAGTGGCTGGGCACCCGCGCCGCGTACACCCGGATCACCGGCTTCCTGCACGCCTCCCAATCGCTGCGGGACTGGCTGGACGGCCACGTCGGCCCCTCCGAGCTGCCCTCCCGTTGAGCGAGCCGCCCTCCCGTTGAGAACGCGAAGAGCCCCGGTCCGCCTGGACCGGGGCTCTCCTCGTACAGCCTCTACTTCACGAACGGGTCGATCGCGCAGACCACCATCAGCAGCGACAGGTAGGTGATCGACCAGTGGAACAGCCGCATCTCCTTGAGCTTCGCGCCCACGATGCCGGCCTTGGCCCGCCCGTACAGCGCGTGCGCCTCGCGCAGCCAGGCCCCGCCCAGCAGCACCGCGACGACCGGGTACAGCCAGCTCATGTGCCCCAGCGGCCAGAGCGCCAGCGAGGTCGCCACCATCACCCAGGAGTAGACGACGACCTGCTTGCCGACCGCGACGTTGCCCTTGACCACCGGCAGCATCGGCACACCGGCGCGCTCGTAGTCCTCGCGGACCTTCATCGACAGCACCCAGGTATGCGGCGGCGTCCAGAAGAAGACCACCAGGAACAGCACCACCGCGGCCCAGGACACCGAGTTGGTCACCGAGGACCAGCCGACCAGCACCGGCATGCAGCCGGCGATGCCGCCCCAGACGATGTTCTGCGAGGTGCGCCGCTTGAGCCCCAGCGTGTAGACGAACACGTAGAACAGCAGCGCGCCGAGCGCCAGCCAGGCCGACAGCCAGTTGACCCCGTAGCCCAGCAGCAGGGTCGAGCCGATCGCGAGCACGATGCCGAAGACCAGCGCCTCGCGCGGTGACACCATCCCGGTGACGATCGGCCGCCGCTCGGTGCGCGACATGACCGCGTCGATGTCGCGGTCGATGTACATGTTGAGGGCGTTGGCACCGCCCGCCGAGAGGTAGCCGCCGACGACGACCTTCAGGACCAGCCACAGGTTCGGCACGCCCTGCTGGGCCAGGAACATCACCGGCACGGTGCTCATCAGCAGCAGCTCGATGATCCGCGGCTTGGTCAGTGCGACGAACGCGCCGACACGGGCCCCGAAGGGCCGGTGCGCAGGAGTCGCCCCGGTGACCCCGGCGGGACGGGTTTCGACGGCGGTCACTAACACCCCAACTGAAGATGAATCTTCGCAGGCGTCCACAGGAACGAAGGGTCCCGAATCGTCCGCTCTGCGCGTACCACGACACCATAGACGCTCCATATATCGCATCCGGCTCCGGGGTCCCCCGGCGAGGCGGAACGCACACCCCCGGGTGAACCCCCCGGGGACACCCCTGAGGGCCCGCCGCGGGACCCCCTAGCCCGTCCTGACCACCGGAGCGGCGGCGGGCGGCGAACCGGGAGAGTCTGGGACAAATCCATTCGCACCGTTCCCCCGGGAATCTGCATGCGGAATTGCCGGTTGTCCCAGCACGGAGGGTGAGTGGCGGCCCGGACGGTAGGCTCGCACGGAGAAGCGGGATCTACCCTCCGTGACCGGCACCACCCAGCGTCGGGACCACAGCGCCGTGGCCGACCCGGTCCCCATTCACGGGGTCACTCTTCACAATGGAAGGAGCCCTGAGACAGGGTGAGCACTGCGCCGACGAACGCATTCGAGTGGACCGATCTGGACGAGCGCACGGTTGACACTGCGCGCGTCCTGGCCATGGACGCCGTCCAGAAGGTCGGGAACGGGCACCCGGGGACGGCCATGTCCCTGGCCCCGGCCGCGTACCTGATCTTCCAGCGGTTCCTGCGGCACGACCCGACCGACCCTTCCTGGGTCGGCCGTGACCGCTTCGTCCTCTCCCCCGGACACACGAGCCTGACGCTCTACACCCAGCTGTACTTCTCGGGCTACGGCCTGGAGCTGGACGACCTCAAGGCCTTCCGCGTCGCGGGCAGCCGCACCCCCGGCCACCCCGAGCACGGCCACACCGCGGGCGTGGAGACCACCACCGGCCCGCTCGGCCAGGGCATCGGCAACGCGGTCGGCATGGCGATGGCCGCCCGCTACGAGCGCGGCCTGTTCGACCCGGAGGCCCCGGCCGGCGAGTCCCCCTTCGACCACACCATCTGGGCGATCGTCTCCGACGGCGACCTGGAGGAGGGCATCTCCGCCGAGGCCTCGTCGCTGGCCGGCCACCAGAAGCTGGGCAACCTGGTCGCCCTCTACGACGACAACCACATCTCGATCGAGGGCGACACCGAGACCGCCTTCTCCGAGGACGTCCTCAAGCGCTACGAGGCGTACGGCTGGCACGTCCAGCGGGTGACCCCGAAGGCCAACGGCGACATCGACGTCGCCGCCGTCGCCGAGGCGCTGGCCGCGGCCAAGGCCGAGACCTCCCGCCCGTCGATCATCGCGATGCGCACCATCATCGCCTGGCCGGCCCCGGACGCCCAGAACACCGCCAAGGCCCACGGCTCCGCGCTCGGCGCCGCCGAGATCGCCGCCACCAAGAAGGTCCTGGGCTTCGATCCGGAGAAGACCTTCGAGGTCAGCGACCAGGTCATCGAGCACGCCCGCCAGGTCATCAAGCGCGGCAAGGCCGCCCGCGACCAGTGGCAGCAGTCCTTCGACGCCTGGCGCGCCGCCAACCCGGGGCGCGCGGCCGACTTCGACCGCATCGAGGCCGGCGAGCTGCCCGAGGGCTGGAAGAAGGCCGTCCCGTCCTTCCCGGCCGGCAAGGACGTCGCCACCCGCAAGGCCTCCGGCGACACCCTCAAGGCGCTCGGCGCGGTGATCCCGGAGCTGTGGGGCGGCTCGGCCGACCTCGCGGAGTCCAACCTCACCACCATCGACGAGGACAGCTCCTTCCTCCCCGAGGGCAACCCGCTGAAGTCGGCCGGCCCGTACGGCCGGACGATCCACTTCGGCATCCGCGAGCACGCCATGGGCTCCACCATGAACGGCATCGCGCTGCACGGCAGGACCCGCGTGTACGGCGGCACCTTCCTGGTCTTCGCCGACTACATGCGCCCGGCCGTCCGCCTGGCCGCGCTGATGAAGCTGCCGGTCACCTACGTCTGGACGCACGACTCGATCGGCCTCGGCGAGGACGGCCCGACCCACCAGCCGGTCGAGCACCTGGCCTCGCTGCGCGCCATCCCGGGCCTGGCCATGGTCCGCCCGGCCGACGCCAACGAGACCGCCGTCGCCTGGCGCACCATCGTCGAGCGCCAGACCAGCCACCCCGGCCCGGTCGGCCTGGCCCTGACCCGTCAGGGCGTCCCGACCTTCGACCGCGAGGTCTTCGGCTCCGCCGAGGGCACCGCGAAGGGCGGCTACGTCCTGGCCGAGGCCTCCACCGGCGACCCGCAGCTGATCCTGCTCGGCACCGGTTCCGAGGTCCAGCTGGCCGTCCAGGCCCGCGAGGTGCTGGAGGCCGAGGGCATCGCCACCCGCGTGGTCTCGCTGCCGTCCTTCGAGTGGTTCCAGGAGCAGGACCAGGCCTACCGCGACAGCGTGCTGCCGCCGTCGGTCAAGGCCCGCGTCTCGGTCGAGGCCGGCATCGCCCAGGGCTGGCGCGAGCTGGTCGGCGACCACGGCCGGATCGTGTCGCTGGAGCACTTCGGCGCCTCCGCTGACTACAAGGTGCTGTTCGAGGAGTTCGGCATCACCGCCGAGCGCGTGGTGGCCGAGGCCCACAACGCCCTGCGCTCCCTCGAAGCCGTCAACCGCTAGCGGTTCCTGGGCCGCGTGCCCGCCCGCACGCGGGCACGCGGCCCCCTCAGACCACCCCACGAAGCAAGAAGAACAAGGGACTGAAGCACCATGACTGACGCACTGAAGCGCCTCAGCGACGAAGGCGTTGCGATCTGGCTGGACGACCTCAGCCGCAAGCGGCTGAACTCCGGCAACCTGGCCGAACTGGTGCAGAACAAGCACGTGGTGGGCGTGACCACCAACCCGACCATCTTCCAGAAGGCCATCGCCGGCGCCGGCGACGACTCCTACGACAGCCAGCTGCGCGACCTCGCCGTCCGCAAGGTCACCACCGACGAGGCGATCCGCATGATCACCACCTCGGACGTGCGCGACGCGGCCGACGTGCTGCGCCCGGTCTACGACGCCTCCAACGGCCGCGACGGCCGGGTCTCCATCGAGGTCGACCCGCGCCTGGCCCACGAGACCGCCGTCACCGTGGCCGAGGCCAAGCAGCTGTGGTGGCTGGTCGACCGCCCGAACGTCTTCATCAAGATCCCCGCCACCAAGGCCGGCCTGCCCGCGATCAGCGAGGTCATCGGCAAGGGCATCAGCGTCAACGTCACCCTGATCTTCTCGCTGGAGCGCTACAAGGCCGTCATCGACGCCTACCTGACCGGTCTGGAGACCGCCAAGGCCAAGGGCCTGGACCTCTCCCAGATCGAGTCGGTCGCGTCCTTCTTCGTCTCCCGCGTGGACACCGAGATCGACAAGCGCCTGGACAAGATCGGCGGCGACGCCCGGAACCTGCGCTCCAAGGCCGCCCTGGCCAACGCCCGTCTCGCCTACCAGGCGTACGAGGAGGTCTTCGGCAGCGTCGACGGCAAGACCGCCGGCAGCGCCCGCTGGAAGGCCCTGGAGGCCGCCGGCGCCAAGCCGCAGCGCCCGCTCTGGGCGTCCACCGGCGTCAAGGACCCGGCCCTGCCGGACACCCTGTACGTCACCGAGCTGGTCGCCCCCGGCACCGTCAACACGATGCCCGAGGCCACCCTGGACGCCACCGGCGACCACGGTGTGGTCACCGGCAACACCATCGTCCCGAACTACGCCGACGCCAAGGCCGTGCTGGACGCGATCGCCGCCGCCGGCGTGGACTACGACGACGTCGTCCAGGTCCTGGAGGACGAGGGCGTCGAGAAGTTCGAGCAGTCCTGGAAGGAACTGCTCGACACCGTCACCGCCTCGCTCGCTTCCTTCGCCGACGAGAAGTGACCCAGGCTCACAGCCAGCGCACGAAAGCGGAGCCCATCAAGTGAGCACTGATTTCCCCGAGTTGACTCCGGAATCGGACGTGGACGACCTCCCGCCCAGCCCGGTCAACCCGCTTCGTGACCCCTCCGACCGACGGCTCCCGCGCATCGCGGGGCCGTCCGGTCTGGTCATCTTCGGGGTCACCGGCGACCTGTCCCGCAAGAAGCTGATGCCGGCCATCTACGACCTGGCCAACCGCGGTCTGCTTCCGCCGGGCTTCTCCCTCGTCGGCTTCGCCCGCCGGGAGTGGGACGACGAGGACTTCGCCAAGGAGGTCCACGACGCCGTCCGGGACCACGCCCGCACCCCCTTCCGGGAGGAGGTCTGGCAGCAGCTCGCCAAGGGCATGCGGTTCGTCCACGGCACCTTCGACGACGACGACGCCTTCGACAAGCTGCGCGAGACCATCCAGGAACTGGACCAGGCCCAGGGCACCGGCGGAAACTTCGCCTTCTACCTGTCCGTCCCGCCGAAGTTCTTCCCGACCGTCGTCCAGCAGCTCAAGAAGCACGGCCTGGCCGACCCGCCGCAGGGCTCCTGGCGCCGCGCGGTCATCGAGAAGCCGTTCGGCCACGACCTGGAGAGCGCCCAGGAGCTCAACAAGGTCGTCCACGAGGTCTTCCCCCGGGACGAGGTCTTCCGGATCGACCACTACCTGGGCAAGGAGACGGTCCAGAACATCCTGGCGCTGCGCTTCGCCAACCAGATGTTCGAGCCGATCTGGAACCGGTCGTACGTCGACCACGTGCAGATCACCATGGCCGAGGACATCGGCATCGGCGGCCGGGCCGGCTACTACGACGGCATCGGCTCCGCCCGTGACGTCATCCAGAACCACCTGCTCCAGCTGATGGCGCTCACCGCCATCGAGGAGCCCGCCTCCTTCCACCCCAAGGCGCTGGTGGCCGAGAAGCTCAAGGTGCTCAGCGCCGTCAAGCTCCCGGCCGACCTCGGCCGGCACACCGTGCGCGGCCAGTACGCGTCCGGCTGGCAGGGCGGCGAGGAGGTCGTCGGCTACCTGGACGAGGACGGGATCGACCCGGACTCCAAGACCGACACCTACGCGGCCATCAAGCTGGAGATCAACAACCGCCGCTGGGCGGGCGTCCCGTTCTACCTGCGCACCGGCAAGCGCCTGGGCCGGCGGGTCACCGAGATCGCCGTCGTCTTCCAGCGCGCCCCGTACCTGCCCTTCGACTCCTACGCGACCGAGGAGCTGGGGCAGAACGCCCTGGTCATCCGGGTGCAGCCGGACGAGGGCGTGACGGTGCGGTTCGGCTCCAAGGTGCCGGGCACCTCCTTCGAGGTCCGGGACGTCACGATGGACTTCGCCTACGGCGAGTCCTTCACCGAGTCCAGCCCGGAGGCGTACGAGCGGCTCATCCTCGACGTGCTGCTCGGCGACGCCAACCTGTTCCCGCGCCACCAGGAGGTCGAGCTCTCCTGGCAGATCCTCGACCCGATCGAGAAGTACTGGGACACCCACGGCAAGCCCGCCCAGTACGCGGCGGGGACCTGGGGCCCCGTCGAGGCGGACGAGATGCTCGCACGAGACGGCAGGAGCTGGCGCCGGCCATGAAGATCGACCTCACCAACACGACGTCCAGCAAGATCAACGCCGCGCTGATGGAGGCGCGCCGGGCCCGTGGCTCCGGCGCCGCCGGCATGGTGCTCACCCTGGTGATCGTGACCGACGAGGGCAGCGCCTACGACGCCCTCAAGGCCGCCAACGACGCCTCCCGCGAGCACCCGATGCGCACCCTCGCGGTGATCAAGCGCGCCGGGCGCTCGCCCCGGGCCCGGGCCGAGACCCGGCTGGACGCCGAGATCCTGGTCGGCTCGGACGCCGGCTCCGGCGAAACGGTTGTCCTGCGGATGCACGGCGAACTCGCCGCGCACGCCCAGTCGGTGGTCCTGCCGCTGCTGCTGCCGGACGCCCCGACCGTGGTCTGGTGGCCGGACAACGCGCCGCTCCACCCGGCGCAGGACCCGCTGGGCTCGATCGCCCAGCGCCGGATCACCGACACCGTCACCGCCGAGTCCCCGGTCGGCCAGCTCGCCCAGCGCGCGCAGAGCTACTCCCCGGGCGACACCGACCTGGCCTGGACCCGGATCACCGGCTGGCGCTCGATGCTGGCCGCCGCGCTGGACCAGCGGCCGTCCACGATCGTCTCCGCGGTGGTCGAGGGCGAGTCGTACAACCCGAGCGTCGAGCTGCTCGGCCTGTGGCTGACCAACCGGCTGCAGGTGCCGGTCGAGCGGGTCGTCACCAACGGCCCCGGCATCACCGCGGTGCGCCTGCGCACCAAGGACGGGGACATCACACTGGACCGCCCGGACGGCCTGCTCGGCACGCTCTCCATGCCCGGCTCGCCGGACCGCCAGGTGGCGCTCAAGCGGCGCGAGACCTCGGAGCTGATCGCCGAGGAGCTGCGCCGCCTGGACCCGGACGACATCTACGCGACGGCCGTGCGCACGCCCGTCGACCAGCTGCACGAGCCGGACAACGCCGAGACCGAGGCGGCCGAGAAGGTCGCCCGCGAGGTCGCGGCGGAGGCCGAGGAGGCGGTCGAGCAGGCCGCCGAGGCGGCCGTGGCCAACCCGGACCGGGTGACCGCCGAGACGGCGGAGAAGAAGCCCGCCCGGAAGGCCTCCGGCAAGCGCACCACCAAGGAAGGCGCATGACCAACGCGACCCCGCAGCTGGTCGTCCACCGGGACAAGGAGCTGATGGCCCAGGCGGCCGCGGCCCGCCTGATCACCCGGATCGTGGACGCCCAGGCCGCCCGCGGCAGCGCCTCGGTGGTGCTCACCGGCGGTCGCAACGGCAACGCCCTGCTGGCCGCGATCGCCGCCTCCCCGGCGCGCGACGCGGTCGACTGGGGCCGGCTGGACCTCTGGTGGGGCGACGAGCGCTTCCTGCCCGCCGCCGATCCGGAGCGCAACGCCGTCCAGGCCCGCGCCGAGCTGCTGGACGCCGTCCCGCTCGACCCGGCACGGGTGCACGAGATGCCCGCCTCGGACGGGGTGGACGGCTCGGACGTGGAGGCCGCCGCCGCCCGCTACGCCGAGGAGCTGGCGAAGGCGGCCGGTCCGGGCGACCGGCTCGGTGTCCCGGCCTTCGACGTGCTGCTGCTCGGCGTCGGCCCGGACACCCACGTCGCCTCGCTCTTCCCGGAGCACCCCGGCGTGCGGGAGACCGAGCTGACCGTGGTCGGCGTGCGCGGGGCCCCCAAGCCCCCGCCGACCCGGGTCTCGCTCACCCTCCCGGCGATCCGCACCGCCCGCGAGGTCTGGCTGCTGGCCGCCGGCGAGGACAAGGCGGGCGCGGTCGCGCTGGCCCTGTCCGGCCCCGGCGAGCTCCAGGCGCCCGCCTCCGGGGCGTACGGCCGCAGCCGCACCCTGTGGCTGCTGGACCGCGCGGCCGCGGAGCAGATCCCGCCGCAGCTGTACCCGCCGGCCTCCGCGTAGGCGGGCCCGGCAACGCCGAAGGGCGCCACCGTCGTTCGACGGTGGCGCCCTTCGCGCCGTTCAGCGGGTGTTCAGCGGGTGTTCCGGTCAGATCTCGCCGCGCAGCTTCGCCAGCGCCTCCGCCAGGATCGCCTCGCCGTCGGCGTCGGTGCGCCGCTCGCGGACGTAGGCGAGGTGGGTCTTGTAGGGCTCGTTGCGCGAGGGCGCCGGCGGGTTGTGCTGGTCCTGCCCCGCCGGGAAGCCGCAGCGCGGGCAGTCCCAGGTCTCCGGGATCGCCGCTTCGGCCGCGAAGCTGGGTCGGGTCTCGTGCTTGTTCGCGCACCAGAAGGAGATCCGGTTGCGCGGGGCGGACTCGCCGCGCTCCGCCTCGCCCATCGGGCCGGCCCCGACCCTGCTGCCACGGATGGCATTGCCACTTGCCACGGTCTGACTCCCTGCGTACTGGTGCGCCGACCCGCCGCGGTGCGCGTCGGTGGCGAAAGTCGTCCTAGTGTAAGCAGGAGTTAAGCATCCGCCACCATCGCCTCCGCACCGGGCCGTTACAGGATAGGCGCTCGGGCGACGGGGCGTCAGGGGTACGTCAGACCGAGGTCTTCATCAGCAGGCCCAGCACGATGATGGATGCGAACCATCCCACGCCCACAACGATGGTGATGCGGTCCAGGTTGCGCTCGGCCACCGCCGAACCGCCACCGGTGGACATCGCGCCGCCGCCGAACATGTCGGACAGGCCGCCGCCCTTCCCCTTGTGCAGCAGCACCAGGAGGATCATCAGCAGACTGAAGATGATCAGGGCAATCGAGAACCCGAGAACCACGACGGGACCAACTCTCTCGTATCTTCGGCGAAGGGGCCGGGCCGCGTACGGCGGTCCGGCCCCAAAGCCTACGTTGCTGCGGCGGCGTTAGCCTACTGCCTGCTCACGGTAGCGCACGATCTTGACGAACTCCTCGGCGTCCAGCGAGGCACCGCCGACCAGGCCGCCGTCGATGTCGGGCTTGGCCATCAGGCCGGCCGCGCTCGACGACTTCACCGAACCGCCGTACAGCACGCGGACCTTGCCGGCCAGCTCGGCGTCGTACAGCTCGGCGATCCGCGCGCGGATCGCGGCGCAGACCTCCTGCGCGTCCTCCGGGGTGGCCACCTCGCCGGTGCCGATCGCCCAGACCGGCTCGTACGCGACCACGATCGACTCGGCCTGGTGGGCCGGGACGCCGGCCAGGCCGCCGTCCAGCTGGGCCAGGGTGTGCTCGACGTGGGTGCCGGCCTTGCGGACGTCCAGCGGCTCGCCGACGCAGAGGATCGGGGTGATCCCGGCGCGGTAGGCGGCCTTCACCTTGGCGTTGACGACCTCCTCGTCCTCGCCGTGGTACTGGCGGCGCTCGGAGTGGCCGATCACCGCGTAGGTGCACTGCAGCTTGGCCAGCATCGGGCCGGAGACCTCGCCGGTGTAGGCCCCGCCGTCGTGCTGCGAGATGTCCTGCGAGCCGTACTTGATCTTCAGCTTGTCGCCGAACACCAGGGTCTGCACCGAGCGCAGGTCGGTGAACGGCACCAGGACGGCGACCTCGACGGCCTCGTAGTCCTTGTCGGCCAGCGCGAAGGCCAGCTTCTGGGTGTGCTGGATGGCCTCAAGGTGGTTGAGGTTCATCTTCCAGTTGCCCGCCATCAGCGGGAGACGGTCGGTCATGTGCTTTCAGTCCTCCAGAGCGGCGAGACCGGGGAGGGTCTTGCCCTCCAGGTACTCGAGGCTGGCGCCGCCGCCGGTCGAGATGTGCCCGAACTCCGTCTCGTCGAAGCCCAGGATGCGGACGGCCGCGGCGGAGTCGCCGCCACCGACCACGGTGAACGCGTCGCTGTCGATCAGGGCCTGCGCGACGGCCTTGGTGCCGTTCGCGTAGTCCGGGTGCTCGAAGACGCCCATCGGGCCGTTCCAGAACACGGTGCCCGCGTCGGCCAGCTTGGCCGCGTACAGCTCGCGGGTCTTCGGGCCGATGTCCAGGCCCTCCTCGTCGGCCGGGATGGCGTCCGCGGCGACGGTCGAGGGGTTCGCCGGGGCCTTGGTCTTGAGGTCCGGGAACTCGGCGGAGACCAGGACGTCCACCGGCAGCACGAACTCGACGCCGCGCGCCTCGGCCCGGGCCAGGTACTCCAGGACGGTCGGGATCTGGTCCGCCTGCAGCAGCGAGATGCCGACCTCGTGGCCCTTGGCCTTGAGGAAGGTGTACGCCATGCCGCCGCCGATCAGGATCCGGTCGGCCTTCTCCAGCAGGTTGTCGATCACGCCCAGCTTGTCGGAGACCTTGGCGCCGCCCAGCACCACCACGTACGGGCGGGCGACCTCCTCGGTGAGCTTCTTCAGCACGCCGACCTCGGTGGCGATCAGGTCGCCGGCGGCGTGCGGCAGCAGCGCCGGCAGGTCGTAGACCGAGGCGTGCTTGCGGTGCACGGCCCCGAAGCCGTCACCGACGTACAGGTCCGCCAGCGCGGCCAGCTGCTCGGCGAAGGCCTTGCGCTCGGCGTCGTCCTTGCTGGTCTCGCCGGCGTTGAAGCGCAGGTTCTCCAGCAGCGCGACCTCGCCGGCCGCCAGCCCGGCCACGGTGACCGCCGCGCTGTCACCGACGGTGTCGGCGGCGAAGGCGACGTCCTTGCCGAGGATCTCGCCGAGGCGCACGGCCACCGGCGCGAGCGAGAACTTCGGGTCCGGCTCGCCCTTGGGGCGGCCGAGGTGCGAGGCCACGACGACCTTCGCGCCGGCCGCGGCCAGCTTGGCGATGGTCGGCGCGACGGCGCGGATCCGGCCGTCGTCGGTGATCGTGTCGCCGTCCAGCGGCACGTTCAGGTCGGCGCGCACGAACACGCGCTTGCCTTCGACGCCGGCTTCGATGAGCTCTTCGATGGTCTTCACGGGGATTCGGTTTCTCCTGGGGAGATGGTTGATGCGCAGTGAGGCGGCACGGCGCAGGGGCCGCCTGAGAAGTCCTTGAGCGCGGAACGAGGGCCCGGCCGGCACCGTACGCCGCCCGGGCCCTCGCCCCTACATCACGTCAGCTCCCGCAAGGTCAGAGCTGCCCGCCGACGAGGGTGACCAGGTCGACCACGCGGTTCGAGTAGCCCCACTCGTTGTCGTACCAGCCGAGCACCTTGACCTGGTTGCCCTGGACCATGGTGAGCTGGCTGTCGAAGATGCACGAAGCCGGGTCGTTGACGATGTCCGAGGAGACGATCGGGTCCTCGGTGTAGGCCAGGATGCCCTTGAGCGGGCCCTCCTGCGCGGCCTTCTGGAAGGCCGCGTTGACCTCGTCCTTGGTGACCTCGCGCTCCAGGGTGACGACCAGGTCCGTGATGGAGCCGGTCGGGACCGGGACGCGCAGCGAGGTGCCGTCCAGCTTGCCCTTCAGCTCCGGCAGGACCAGGGCGGTCGCCTTGGCGGCGCCGGTCGAGGTCGGGATGATGTTCTGCGAGGCCGCACGAGCACGGCGCAGGTCCTTGTGCGGGAAGTCCAGGGTCACCTGGTCGTTGGTGAACGCGTGGACGGTGGTCATCAGGCCCTTGACGATGCCGAAGGCCTCGTTCAGCACCTTCGCCATCGGCGCCACGCAGTTGGTGGTGCAGGAGGCGTTGGAGATGATGTGGTGGTTGGCGGCGTCGTACTTCTCGTCGTTGACGCCCAGCACGATGGTGACGTCCTCGTCACTGGCGGGCGCCGAGATGATGACCTTCTTCGCGCCGGCGGCGAGGTGCTTCTTCGCGGCCTCGGCCTTGGTGAAGATGCCGGTGGACTCGACGACGATGTCGGCGCCCAGGGCGGCCCACGGGAGGTTGGCGGGGTCACGCTCGGCGGTCACCTTGAAGGTGTGGCCGTCGACGGTGATGCTGTCCTCGGTGTGCGAGACCTCGCCCGGGAAGGTCCCCAGGGTGGTGTCGTACTTGAGCAGGTGGGCCAGGGTCTTCGTGTCGGTGAGGTCGTTGACACCCACGACCTCGATGTCCGCGCCCTGAGCCTTGACCGCGCGGAAGAAGTTGCGGCCGATGCGGCCGAAGCCGTTGATGCCTACCCGGATCGTCACGAACCGATCTCCTCGTTAGGTACGCCGGGCGCGAGGCCCGGCGGGGGTGAGATTTGGGAAGTCCCCGACCGCCTATGACCCTACCCCTCCGGGGCCTGGGACGGCACATCGCGCCGCCTGGTGGGACCGGGCGTGGCGCGGCCGAAACCCGATTTCAGGCCGTCCGGCCTTGCTCCGCCGGGCAGTTGGTCCCGGGCCAGTGGTCTCTACCAATTCGGGAGTGTCGGCGGGCCCGGAAACCCGTTCGGAGGCCGCCCCCGGGAACGCCCGGGAACGCCGACGGCCGGCGCCCCCGAGCGGGGGCGCCGGCCGTGGTGTCGTCACCGGGCGTGACCGTCAGTTCATCGCCATCTCGTCGGTGATGCTGGCCTCGGTGCTCGGCAGGCCGAGCTCGGAGGCGCGCTTGTCGGCCATCGCCAGCAGACGGCGGATCCGGCCGGCCACCGCGTCCTTGGTCAGCGGCGGGTCGGCGAGCGCGCCCAGCTCCTCCAGCGAGGCCTGCTTGTGCTGCATCCGCAGCTGGCCGGCCGCGGCCAGGTGCTCGGGCACCTCGTCGCCGAGGATCTCCAGCGCGCGGGCCACCCGGGCACCGGCCGCCACCGCGGCCCGGGCCGAGCGGCGCAGGTTGGCGTCGTCGAAGTTGGCCAGCCGGTTGGCGGTGGCGCGCACCTCGCGCCGCATCCGGCGCTCCTCCCAGGCCAGCACCGACTCGTGCGCGCCGAGCCGGGTCAGCAGGGCGCCGATCGCGTCGCCGTCGCGGATCACCACCCGATCCACGCCGCGCACCTCGCGGGCCTTGGCCGGGATGCCGAGCCGACGGGCGGCGCCGACCAGCGCGAGGGCGGCCTCGGAGCCGGGGCAGGTGATCTCCAGCGAGGAGGAGCGACCCGGCTCCGTGAGCGAGCCGTGCGCCAGGAAGGCCCCGCGCCAGGCCGCCTCGGCGTCACAGGTCGCCCCGGAGACGACCGCCGGGGGCAGCCCCCGGATCGGACGGCCGCGGCCGTCCACGAGCCCGGTCTGGCGTGCGAGCAGCTCGCCGTCCTTGACCACCCGCACCACGAAGCGGCTGCCGCGGCGCAGCCCGCCGGGGGCCATCACCACGAGGTCCGAGGAGTGCCCGAAGATCTCCAGCAGGTCCTTGCGCAGCCGCCGTGCCGCCGCTCCGGTGTCCAGCTCCGCCTCGATCACGATGCGGCCGCTCACGATGTGCAGTCCGCCCGCGAACCGCAGGATCGCCGACACCTCCGCCTTGCGACAGCAGGCCCGGGTGACCGGGAGCCGGCTGATCTCGTCCTTCACCGCTGGAGTCATCGCCATGGCCCGATCCTTCCATGTGTCCGGAAAATCCGGTCGTACGCTGCCGCCAACAGCTCGGGGTCGTGTCGCGGCGTCCCGTCGGTGCGGGCCACCGAGCCGAGTACCAGAGCGGCGCCCATCCGGGCCGCGGACTTCTCCAAGCCGTCCAGGTCGGCCTGGCCGAAGGCCCCGCCGGTGACGGCGCGCTCGTCCACCAGGATCGCATCCACCGCGAGGTCCGGAGCGTGGTCGGCGATGACCTCCAGGTGGCGCTGGGGGGTGAAGCCCTCGGTCTCCCCGGGCTGGGGGGCCAGGTTCAGGGTGAGCAGCCGGCGGGCGCGGGTCTCGGTGAGCGCCGCGGCCAGCTCGGGCACCAGCAGGTGCGGCAGCACGCTGGTGAACCAGGAGCCGGGGCCGAGCACCACCCAGTCCGCCTCCCGGACGGCGGTGACCGCCTCCGGGACGGCGGGCGGCTCGTCGGGCAGCAGCCGGATCGACTGCACGGTGCCCGGGGTCACCGCGACGTCGGCCTGGCCGCGGACGGCCGTGAGCTCGCCGGGGTGCAGCGGGTCGTGGCCGCGGACGGTCGCCTCGATGTCCAGCGGCACCGCCGACATCGGCAGCACCCGGCCCTGGACGTTGAGCAGCCGGCCGACCCAGTCCAGTGCCGCCACCGGGTCGCCCAGCTTCTCCCAGAGCGCGACGATCAGCAGGTTGCCGACCGCGTGGCCGCCGAGCTCCCCGTTGCCGGTGAAGCGCTGCTGGATCACCTCGGACCAGGTGCGGCCCCAGTCGTCGTCCCCGCACAGCGCGGCCAGCGCCTTGCGCAGGTCGCCCGGGGGCAGCACCCCCAGCTCCTCGCGCAGCCGCCCGCTGGAGCCGCCGTCGTCGGCGACGGTGACCACGGCGGTCAGGTCGCTGGTGAGCCGGCGCAGCGCGGACAGCGAGGCGGACAGGCCCTGCCCGCCACCGAGCGCGGTGATCCTCGGGGCCGGATTGGCCCGGGCGGGACTGCTGCGCGGACGACTCGGCGCCGTGGGCCGGGCCGGGCTGCCCGCCCGGTCACCGGTCCTGCTCTGCGGCTGCCGCCCGGGCACGTATCCCGCCACAATCACCTCGCGTTCCTCGGCCCGCCGACCGCTCCGCCGACGGGCCCGGCAGGGAGGCGGCGGTTACTCCCGTCCCATGTCACGGTGAACGAGCACCGTCTCGACTCCGTCGGCGATGAGACGCTTGGTCAGACGCTCGGACATGGCGACGCTGCGGTGCTTGCCACCGGTGCAGCCTACGGCAAGCGTCATGTAGCGCTTCCCCTCGCGGCGGTATCCCTCGGTGATGATGCGCAGCAGCTGGGTGTAGCCGTCCAGGAACTCGTTGGCTCCGGGCTGCTGGAAGACGTAGTCGGCGACGTCCGCGTCGGTGCCGGTGCGGGCCCGCAGTTCGGGCACCCAGTGCGGGTTGGGCAGGAAACGGCAGTCCACCACGAGGTCGGCGTCGACCGGCAGGCCGTACTTGAAGCCGAAGGACATCACGGTGGCGCGCAGCTCGGGTTCGTCGTGGTCGGCGAACTGGGCGTCCAGCTTGGCCCGCAGCTGGTGCACGTTGAGGTTGGAGGTGTCGATCACCAGGTCGGCCTCGCCGCGCAGGTCGCGCAGCAGGTCGCGCTCCTGGGCGATGCCGTCCACGATCCGGCCGTCGGCCTGCAGCGGGTGCGGGCGGCGGACGCTCTCGAAGCGGCGCACCAGCGCCTCGTCGGAGGAGTCCAGGAAGACGACCCGGAGCCGGACTCCGCGCTTCTCCAGCTCGTCCAGCGAGGTGAGGAGGTCGTCGAAGAACTGCCGGCCGCGGACGTCCACGACCACGCCGATCCGGGCGACGTTGCCCTGGGAGCGCGCGCCCAGGTCGACCATGGTCGGGATCAGGGCCGGCGGCAGGTTGTCCACCACGAACCAGCCGAGGTCCTCCAGGCACTTGGCCGCGGTGGAGCGGCCGGCTCCGGACATGCCGGAGATGATCACCAGCTCCGGCGCGTTCTCGGCCACGTCTGACACGGTCACTTCGGTTCCCCGCTCTCGGTCTTTCTGCTGGGGAGAACGCGTACGGCTCGGCCGCCCTTCCCCGGCCCGGGCAGGCGGGCGGGGCCGGGGCGCACCGGCTGACGGGCGGCGTCGGCCGTCATGGCGTCTCCTGGGATGGTGCGGTCTGGGGTGCTGCTGCCACCGGCTCGGTGGTCTCGTCGACCCCGTCCTCGATGATCTCGCCGGTCGCGGTGTTGACCGCGGGTGCGACGGGTGTACGGGACGACAACGCCTCCGCAACAGTCTGCGCGGTGCGGCGTCCGATGCCGGGTACCTCGCAGAGCTCGTCCACGGTGGCGGCCCGGAGCTTCTTCAGCGAGCCGAAGTGCTTGAGCAGCGCCCGGCGGCGAGTCTCGCCGAGGCCCGGGACGGAGTCCAGTTCCCCGGCGGTGAGTCGCTTGGAACGCTTGTTGCGCTGATAGCTGATCGCGAAGCGGTGCGCCTCGTCGCGGACCCGCTGGAGCAGGTAGAGGCCCTCGCTGGAGCGGGGCAGCACCACCGGGTCGTCCTCGCCCGGCAGCCAGACCTCCTCCAGGCGCTTGGCCAGGCCGCACAGCGCGACGTCGTCGATGCCGAGCTCGTCCAGGGCGCGCTTGGCGGCGGCGACCTGCGGCTGGCCGCCGTCGACGACCAGCAGCTGAGGCGGGTAGGCGAAGCGCTTGGGGCGGCCATCCTCGGTGCGCGGGCCGTCCTCCGGCCGGTCGTCCTCGGCCGGGCCGTCCTCGGACTCCGGGACGGCCCACTCGCCGGTCTGTTCGCGCTCCTGGAGGTAGCGGCGGAAGCGCCGGCTGATCACCTCGTGCATCGAGCGGACGTCGTCCTGGCCCTCGAAGCCCCTGATCTGGAAGCGCCGGTACTCGCTCTTGCGGGCCAGGCCGTCCTCGAAGACGACCATGGAGGCGACCACGTCCTCGCCCTGGAGGTGGGAGATGTCGTAGCACTCGATGCGCAGCGGGACGGAGTCCAGCTCCAGCGCGTCGGCGATCTCCTGGAGGGCGCGGCTGCGGGTGGTGAGGTCGGAGGCGCGCTTGGTCTTGTGCAGCGCGAGCGCCTGCTGGGCGTTGCGCTGCACGGTGGCCATCAGGTCCTTCTTGTCGCCGCGCTGGGGGATGCGCAGGTCGACCTGGCTGCCGCGCAGGCCGCCGAGCCACTCGCGGACCGGCTCCGCCGGGTCGGGCAAAGCGGGGACGAGCACCTCGCGGGGGACGGACTCGCCGCCGCCGTAGAGCTGCTGGAGGGCGTGCTCGACCAGGCCGGCGGTGTCCACGTCCTCGACCTTGTCGGTGACCCAGCCGCGCTGGCCGCGCACCCGGCCGCCGCGGACGTGGAAGATCTGCACGGCGGCTTCGAGCTCGTCCTCGGCGACGGCCAGCAGGTCGGCGTCGGTGGCGTCGGCGAGCACGATGGCGTTCTTCTCCATCGCGCGCTTGAGGGCGCCGATGTCGTCGCGCAGCCGGGCCGCCTTCTCGTACTCCAGCTCGGCCGCGGCCTCCCGCATCCCGTCTTCCAGCCGGCGCAGGTAGTTGCCGGTGCGCCCGGCCATGAAGTCGCAGAAGTCCTCGGCCAGCGCCCGGTGTTCGTCCGCCGAGACCTTGCCGACGCAGGGCGCGGCGCACTTGCCGATGTAGCCGAGCAGGCAGGGCCGGCCGACCTGGCGGGCGCGCTTGAAGACGCCGTTGGAGCAGGTGCGGACGGGGAAGACGCGCAGCAGCAGGTCGACCGTCTCGCGGATCGCCCAGGCGTGCCCGTACGGGCCGAAGTAGCGCACGCCCTTCTTGTGCGCCCCGCGCATCACCTGGACCCGCGGGTACTCCTCGTTCAGGGTGACGGCGAGTTCCGGATAGCTCTTGTCGTCGCGGTACTTGACGTTGAACCGCGGGTCGAACTCCTTGATCCAGGAGTACTCCAGCTGGAGCGCCTCGACCTCGGTGCCGACGACGGTCCACTCCACCGAGGCGGCGGTGGTGACCATGGTCGCGGTGCGCGGGTGCAGGCCGGCCAGGTCCTGGAAGTAGGACGAGAGGCGCGGCCGCAGGCTCTTGGCCTTGCCGACGTAGATGACCCGGCCGTGGGCGTCGCGGAACTTGTAGACGCCGGGGGAGGTCGGGATCGCACCGGGCGCGGGGCGGTAGGTGCTCGGGTCAGCCATGGGTCCACCGTACCGAGTGGGGCCGGGGCCGCGGGGCGGCGATCGTCAACGGGGACCGTGGCGGTCGGGAGGCGGTCAATTCGGTCAACTCGGTCAGCTCGGGGTCACCTTGAGGTTGCCGCCCTCGACCGTGACGGTGTAGGCGGGCAGCGGGGAGGGGGCCGGTCCGTCCTGCACGGCGCCGTCGGCGATGGCGAACCGGCTGCCGTGGCAGGGGCACTGGATCTGGGCGTTCTTCACCTGGTCGACGAGGCAGCCGGCGTGGGTGCAGCGGGCGTTGAACGCCTTGTACTGGCCAGCGGTGGGCTGGGTCACCACGATCTTCTGCTCGCGGAAGACCTTGCCGCCGCCCTCCGGCACGGCCGAAGCCGGGCCGAGGTCGACCGGGCCCTTGAGGGCGCCCTTGTCCCCCGCCGAGGAACTGCACCCGGTGACCGCCACGGTGCCGCCGGCCGCCAGGACGGCCGCGGCCCCGCAGAGCAGGGTGCGGCGGGAGGCGGTGGGGCTGGTCTCGGGGGCCTCGGACATCGGTGTGCTCCTACGGTTTGCTGCTGCGGCGAGGGACCACGGAAGTCTATGCGGCGCCCGCCCCGCCGCTCCTGGCAGTGCCCGGGGAGCGGCGGGGCGGGCGGGGCCGCGTCTTCTCGACGGCCGTGTCTTCGCGTCGGTTACTTCTTCGCGGCGGTTACTTCTTCGCGGCGGCCGCGCGCTTGCGCGGCGCCTTCTTCGCCGGGGCGGCGGCCGGGGCGTCCGCGAAGCCGTCCGGCAGGATGTCCCGCAGGAACTTGCCGGTGTGGCTCTCCGGCACGCCGGCGATCTGCTCGGGGGTGCCCTCGGCGACCACCGTGCCACCGCCGGAGCCGCCCTCGGGGCCCATGTCGACGACCCAGTCGGCGGTCTTGATCACATCGAGGTTGTGCTCGATGACGATCACCGTGTTGCCCTTCTCGACGAGCCCGCTGAGCACCTTGATCAGCTTGCTGATGTCCTCGAAGTGCAGGCCGGTGGTGGGCTCGTCCAGCACGTAGACCGTCCGCCCGGTGGAGCGCTTCTGCAGCTCCGAGGCGAGCTTGACGCGCTGCGCCTCGCCGCCGGAGAGGGTGGGCGCGGACTGGCCGAGCCGGACGTAGCCGAGGCCGACGTCGTTGAGCGTCCGCAGGTGCCGGGCGATCGCCGGGACGGCCTCGAAGAACGCCAGCGCCTCCTCGATCGGCATGTCCAGCACCTCGGCGATGGACTTGCCCTTGTAGTGGACCTCCAGCGTCTCCCGGTTGTACCGGGCGCCGTGGCAGACCTCGCACGGCACGTAGACGTCCGGCAGGAAGTTCATCTCGATCTTGATGGTGCCGTCGCCCGAGCAGTTCTCGCAGCGGCCGCCCTTGACGTTGAAGGAGAACCGGCCGGGCAGGTAGCCGCGGACCTTGGCCTCCTGCGTCTCCGCGAAGAGCCGGCGGACGTGGTCGAACACCCCGGTGTAGGTGGCCGGGTTGGAGCGCGGGGTACGGCCGATCGGCGACTGGTCGACGTGCACCACCTTGTCCACCAGGTCGGTGCCGGTGATCCGGGTGTGCCGGCCGGGCACGCTGCGGGCGCCGTTCAGCTCCCGGGCGAGGTGGGTGTACAGGATGTCGTTGACCAGCGTCGACTTGCCGGAGCCGGAGACGCCCGTGATCGCCGTGAAGGTGCCGAGCGGGAAGCCGACCGTGACGTCCTTGAGGTTGTGCTCGCGGGCCCCGTGGACGGTCAGCTGGCGCTTCTTGTCCCGCTCGCGGCGGGTGGTCGGGATCGGGATGGACCGCTTGCCGGAGAGGTACTGGCCGGTCAGCGACTCCTTGTTGGCGAGCAGCTGCTTCAGCGAGCCGGAGTGCACCACCTTGCCGCCGTGCTCACCGGCACCCGGTCCGATGTCGACCACCCAGTCCGCGGTCTTGATGGTGTCCTCGTCGTGCTCGACCACGATCAGGGTGTTGCCGATGTCGCGCAGCCGCACCAGCGTCTCGATCAGCCGGTGGTTGTCCCGCTGGTGCAGGCCGATGGACGGCTCGTCCAGCACGTACAGCACACCGACCAGGCCGGAGCCGATCTGGGTGGCCAGCCGGATGCGCTGGGCCTCGCCGCCGGACAGGGTGCCGGCCGCGCGGTCGAGCGAGAGGTAGTCCAGGCCGACGTCGACCAGGAAGCGCAGCCGCTCGTTGACCTCCTTGAGGACCCGCTCGGCGATCTGCTTGTCCCGGGCGTTGAGCTTCATCGCGCCCAGGAACTCGGAGCAGTCGCTGATCGACATCGAGGAGACGTCGGCGATCGACTTGTCCTGGACGGTGACGGCGAGCACCACCGGCTTGAGCCGGGTGCCCCGGCAGGTCGGGCAGGGCACCTCGCGCATGTAGCCCTCGAAGCGCTCGCGGCTGCTGTCGCTCTCCGCCTCGGTGTGCCGGCGCTGGATGAACGGGATCGCGCCCTCGAAGCCCGTGCTGTACGAGCGCTCCCGGCCGAAGCGGTTGCGGTAGCGGACCTCCACCTGGTGCTTGTGGCCGTACAGCAGCGCCTTCCTGGCCCGGGCGGGCAGCCCGGCCCAGGGGATGTCGGTGCGGAAGCCGAGCTCCCCGGCCAGCGCGTCGATCAGGCGCTGGAAGTACTCCTTGGCGTGCCCGGCCGACCACGGGTGGATCGCGCCCTCGTCGAGCGAGCGCTCGACGTCCGGGACGACCAGCTCCGGGTCGACCTCCATCCGGTTGCCCAGGCCCGAGCAGTCCGGGCAGGCGCCGAACGGCGAGTTGAAGGAGAACGAGCGCGGCTCCAGCTCCTCGAACGACACGTCGTCGTACGGGCAGTAGAGGTGCTCGGAGTACATCCGCTCGCGCTCCGGGTCGTCCTCGGGGAGGTCGACGAAGTCGAGCACGACCATGCCGCCGGACAGCCGCAGGGCCGTCTCCACCGAGTCGGTGAGCCGCCGCTTGGCGCTGTCCTTGACGGTCAGGCGGTCGATCACCACCTCGACGGTGTGCTTCTCCTGCTTCTTGAGCTTCGGCGGCTCGGCGAGCTGGATCGTCCCGCCGTCGACCCGGGCGCGGGAGTAGCCCTTGGACTGGAGGTCGGCGAAGAGGTCGACGAACTCCCCCTTGCGCTCGCGCACCACCGGGCTCAGCACCTGGAAGCGGGTGCCCTCGGCGAGCTCCAGCACCTTGTCGACGATCGCCTGCGGGGACTGCTTGGCGATCGGACGGCCGCAGTGCGGGCAGTGCGGCTTGCCGATCCGGGCGAACAGCAGGCGCAGGTAGTCGTAGACCTCGGTGATGGTCCCGACGGTCGAACGGGGGTTGCGGTTGGTGGACTTCTGGTCGATCGAGACGGCCGGGGAGAGGCCTTCGATGAAGTCGACGTCGGGCTTGTCCATCTGGCCCAGGAACTGGCGGGCGTAGGACGACAGCGACTCGACGTAGCGGCGCTGGCCCTCGGCGAAGATCGTGTCGAAGGCGAGCGAGGACTTGCCGGAGCCGGAGAGGCCCGTGAAGACGATGAGGGAGTCGCGGGGCAGGTCGAGCGAGACGTTCTTGAGGTTGTGCTCGCGAGCACCGCGGACGATGAGGCGGTCGGCCACTGCTTCTGGCGCCTTTCTCCGGTGCGAGAGGGCTTGCGTTGGGATGTGCTGCTTCTTCCAGGATGCGGCAGCCAGCCTATAGCTCAGACGTTCGAATATCGACCTTGTCCAGCCGGGACCACCCGAACGAGTGAGGCCGACCTCCGGACCGTCCGTACCCGGACCGAAAAAGGGCCTGCTCAGGGCCCGATTTCGGCGGTAGCGTCACATGGTCAACGAGCGGGGCCCCCTCGGGCAACGCGCCGTCGCGCACAGAAGGCAGATGTGATGACCGACCCGAAGTCCGCCGACCCGAAGTCCGCCGCCGCCTCCGCCTCCCGGGCCCTGGCCCGGGTCGAGGAGAGCACCCGACACCTGCTGCACACCGCCGCCGAGCTGAAGCCGCAGGCCCTCGCCGAACCCTCCGCCCTGCCCGGCTGGACCCGCGGTCACGTGCTCGCCCACCTCGCCCGCAACGCCGACTCGCTGGTCAACCTGCTGACCGGCGCCCGCACCGGCACCGACATCCCCCAGTACGCCACCCACGAGGCCCGCGACGCCGACATCGAGCGCGACGCGCCGCGGCCGCTCGACGTCCAGCTCGCCGACCTGCGCGACTCCCACGAGCGCTTCCTGGCCGCCGCCGCGCGGATGACCGACGAGGCCTGGACGGCGACGGTCAGGCACCGCTTCGGCTACGTCTTCCCGGCCTGCGACATCCCGGCCAAGCGCGTGGTCGAGCTGGAGTTCCACCACGTCGACCTGGACGCCGGGTACACCCCCGCGCACTGGCCGGAGGAGTTCGCGGCCGCCCAGTTCCGCCGGATCTCCGGAGGGCTGGCCGGGGCGGCCGACCTGCCGGCCGTCGAGCTGGTCTCCGACGACACCGCGGACCGCGCCGTGATCGGCTCGGGCGAGGTGTCCCTGACCGTCGAGGGCCCACTCCGCGCCCTCACCGCCTGGCTCTCCGGCCGTTCCACCGGCGACGGACTGCGCCACGCCCCCGACACCGACCTCCCCCCGCTTCCCCCGATGGGCTGACGGCGCGAGGATGATCCCAGGAGCCACCGGAGAGGGAGCGAACGGATGACGTACCACGGAGCGGTCAAGGTCGGCGGGGCGCCGGACGTGCGGGAGCTGGCCCACCTGATCATCACCAAGGTGGCCGTCGGCCCGTACGACAACAACGCCTACCTGCTGCGCTGCCGGGCCACCGACGAACAGCTGCTGATCGACGCGGCCGCGGACGCCCCGGTGCTGCTGGAGACGGTGGGCGAGGAGCTCGGCACCGTGGTCACCACCCACCGGCACCACGACCACTGGGCGGCGCTGGCCGAGGTGGTCGCCACCACCGGCGCCCGCACCGCGGCCGGCGAGCACGACGCCGAGGGCATCGACGTCCCCACCGAGCTGCTGCTCGCGGACGGCGACACGCTGCGGGTCGGCGAGGTCGCACTGACCGTCCGCCATCTGGTCGGGCACACCCCGGGCGCCATCGTGCTGGTCTACGACGACCCCCAGGGGCACCCGCACGTCTTCACCGGCGACTGCCTCTTCCCGGGCGGCGTGGGCAACACCTGGGGCGACCCGGAGGCCTTCCGGACCCTCTACCGGGACGTCACCGAGAAGATCTTCGACGCCCTGCCCGACGAGGCCTGGGTCTACCCCGGCCACGGCAACGACACCACCCTCGGCGCCGAGCGCCCGCACCTCGACGAGTGGCGCGAGCGCGGCTGGTAGCCCTCCGCGCCGGACGGCGGGGCCCCCGCGACCGGAAGCGGTCGCGGGGGCCCCTGTGCGCCCTCGGCGGTTCAGGCGTCGAGCTTCTCCTGCTCGTCCCGGTCCGCCTTCTTCGCGGCCCGCAGGCTGGTGAAGGTCGTGATCGCCAGCACGACCACGATGAAGCCCAGCGAGAACGGGATGCCGATCTCCGGGGCCCACGTCGCTCCGGCCTCGTGGGCGGCGTGCAGCACCAGCTTCACGCCGATGAAACCGAGGATCACCGACAGGCCGTACGACAGGTGGACCAGCTTCTTCAGCAGGCCGCCGATCAGGAAGTACAGCTGGCGCAGCCCCATCAGGGCGAAGGCGTTGGCGGTGAAGACGATGTACGGGTCCTGGGTCAGGCCGAAGATGGCCGGGATCGAGTCCAGGGCGAACAGCACGTCGGTGGTGCCGATCGCCAGCATGACGATCAGCATCGGGGTGATCAGCCGGCGGCCGTGCTCCCGGACGATCAGCCTGGTGTCGCGGTAGTCCTCGGTGGCCGGGAAGCGGCGGGTGATCGACTTGAGGACGCGGTTCTCCTCGAACTCCTCGTCCTCCTCCTCGGCGCGGGCCTCCTTGATCAGCTTCCAGGCCGTCCAGATCAGGAAGCCGCCGAAGATGAAGAACACCCAGGAGAACTCGGAGACCAGCGCGGCGCCGCCGGCGATGAACACCGCCCGGAGCACCAGTGCGATGATCACGCCGAACATCAGCACGCGTTGCTGGTAGATCCTGGGCACCGCGAACTTGCCCATGATCAGGATGAACACGAAGAGGTTGTCGACACTGAGCGACTTCTCGGTGATGTAGCCGGCGAAGAACTCGCCCGCCGGCTGCCCGCCGGAGTGCCACCAGAGGAAGCCACCGAAGAGCACCGCCAGGGCGACCCAGACGGCCGTCCAGATCCCGGCCTCCTTGATCGAGACCTCGTGCGGCTTGCGCCCTCCGATGAAGAAGTCGGCCACGACCAGTGCGATCAGCACCAGGATCGTGGAGACCCACATGGTTACGGAAACGTCCACTACTGCTCCTCCGGCAGGTAGGCGAGACAGTCATCGTCACTGCCGGAGGTCTCTTCCGCCCGTCGGGCCAGCGCCCCGGGATGCCGCGACGGGCATCCGTGATGACGGGGTCGGCTGTCGAGGAATACTCCCCTCCGCTGCCAACGAGGGTAACAGGACACCCAAGGAAAGGTAAAGAAGGTAAAGAACGCGGAGGCGGCTCACCCCGCCGCGGGGGTTCTCCGGCGGCTGCCGGACCGCGCGGCCGCGGCGGTGGCTACAGGTACGGCTCGATCGCCGGCAGCAGGTCCTGGAAGGTGCGCCCCTTGGCCGGGGCGCCGATCGCCTGCATCTCCCAGCCGCCGTCGCCGTCCCGGACCACCTTGGCCATGATCTGCCCGGTGTGCGGCCCGCCGCCCGCCAGCTCGTAACGGGCCAGCTCCAGCCCGGTGGCCTCGTCCACCAGCCGGCAGTGCGCCCGCTGCACCTCGGCGAAGGTCTGCCCGGTGTACGAGCTCACCGTGAACACTACCTGGGTGATGTTCACGGGCACGTGCACCAGGTCGACCAGGATCGCCTCGTCGTCCTCGGCGCCCGAGCCGCCCTCCAGGTTGTCGCCGGTGTGCCGGACGGAACCGTCGTTGCTCTCAAGGTGCGAGAAGAACACCACGTCGGACGGGGTCTTCTCGGCGTACAGCAGCGCCGAGGCGTCCAGGTCGATCTTCCGGGTGCGGCTGCCGAACAGCCCGCGCTTGGGCGCGGCCTGCCAGCCCAGGCCCATCCGGACCACCGTCAGGGCACCGCCCTGACCCTTCTGGAGGCTGACCCTCTGCCCCTTGGCCAGGTTCACCGACACGACGTTGCCCTCTCTGCCGGCCGCCCGGTCGCGCCCGCGCGGCTCCACGGTGGAACACCCCGTCGCCGTCCCCCGGCTGAGGCCCCCTCTGCGTACGGCCCGCCACCCCGTCCCGAGGGCACGATGCCGCAGGCCAGCCTAGGGCCTGCGGCACCCCGGGCTCCCCCGGGTTTCCCCGTTTGTGGCAAGGCTGAGACACCGGTGGGCTTGACCGGTGTCATTCCGGCCAAGCCCGGGCGGGGCGCCCCCAGGACACGCCCTACGCCACACCGGCCTCGCGCATCTGCCGCAGCTCCTTCTTCAGCTCCTTGACCTCGTCGCGCAGCCGGGCCGCGACCTCGAACTGGAGGTCCGCGGCGGCCGTGTGCATCCGGTCGGTCATCTCCTGGATCAGGTCCGCCAGTTCGGCGGCCGGCAGGGACTTGGCCGGCTTGCGGTCCGCGCCCAGCGCCGGCACCGGCGCCTTGCCCTTGCCCTGGTTCCGGTAGCCGGAGGAGAGCAGCTCGTCGGTGTCCACGTCCTCGCGGGCGAGGGTGTCCAGGATGTCGCCGATCTTCTTGCGCAGCGGCTGCGGGTCGATCCCGTGCTCCTTGTTGTAGGCCTGCTGCACGGCCCGGCGGCGGTTGGTCTCGTCGATGGCCTTCTCCATCGCGGGGGTGATCCTGTCCGCGTACATGTGGACCTGGCCGGAGACGTTGCGGGCGGCGCGGCCGATGGTCTGGATCAGCGAGGTGCCGGAGCGCAGGAAGCCCTCCTTGTCCGCGTCCAGGATCGCCACCAGCGACACCTCGGGCAGGTCCAGGCCCTCGCGCAGCAGGTTGATGCCGACCAGCACGTCGTACCGGCCCGCCCGCAGCTCGCGCAGCAGCTCCACCCGGCGCAGGGTGTCCACGTCGCTGTGCAGGTACCGGACCCGGATGTCCAGGCCGAGCATGTAGTCGGTGAGGTCCTCGGCCATCTTCTTGGTCAGCGTGGTGACCAGGACGCGCTCGTCCCGCTCGACCCGCGTGCGGACCTCGTGCACCAGGTCGTCGATCTGGCCCTCGGTCGGCTTGACGATCACCTCGGGGTCGATCAGGCCGGTCGGGCGGATGATCTGCTCGACCTGGCCGTCGCCGCGCGACAGCTCGTACGGGCCGGGCGTCGCCGAGAGGTAGACGGTCTGGCCGATCCGCTCCAGGAACTCCTCCCACTTCAGCGGGCGGTTGTCCATCGCGGAGGGCAGCCGGAAGCCGTGCTCGACCAGGGTGCGCTTGCGGGAGGCGTCGCCCTCGTACATCGCGCCGATCTGCGGGACGGTGACGTGCGACTCGTCGATGACCAGGAGGAAGTCCTCCGGGAAGTAGTCGAGCAGGGTGTTCGGCGGGGAGCCGGGCTCGCGGCCGTCGAAGTGCATCGAGTAGTTCTCGACGCCCGAGCAGGTGCCGATCTGGCGCAGCATCTCAATGTCGTAGGTGGTGCGCATCCGCAGCCGCTGGGCCTCCAGCAGCTTGCCCTGCTTCTCCAGCCGGGCGAGCGTCCCCTCCAGCTCCTTCTCGATGCCGGTGATCGCCCGCTCCATGCGCTCGGGGCCGGCGACGTAGTGCGAGGCGGGGAAGACGTAGACCGAGTCGTCCTGGCTGATGATCTCGCCGGTGAGCGGGTGCAGGGTGTACAGCGCCTCGATCTCGTCGCCGAACATCTCGATCCGGACGGCGAGCTCCTCGTAGACCGGGAAGATCTCGATGGTGTCGCCGCGGACCCGGAAGGTGCCGCGGGTGAAGGCCACGTCGTTGCGGGCGTACTGGATGTCGACGAAGCGGCGCAGCAGGTCGTCCCGGTCGATCTCCTGGCCGACCTTGAGCCGCACCATCCGGTCCACGTACTCCTGCGGCGTGCCGAGGCCGTAGATGCAGGAGACCGAGGCGACCACGACCACGTCCCGGCGGGTCAGCAGCGAGTTGGTCGCCGAGTGGCGCAGCCGCTCGACCTCCTCGTTGATCGAGGAGTCCTTCTCGATGTAGGTGTCCGTCTGCGGGACGTACGCCTCGGGCTGGTAGTAGTCGTAGTACGAGACGAAGTACTCGACCGCGTTGTTCGGGAGCAGCTCGCGGAACTCGTTGGCGAGCTGCGCGGCCAGCGTCTTGTTCGGCGCCATCACCAGGGTGGGCCGCTGCAGCTTCTCGATCATCCAGGCCGTGGTGGCCGACTTGCCGGTGCCGGTGGCACCGAGCAGCACGACGTCCTTCTCCCCTCCCCTGATCCGCCGTTCCAGCTCGGCGATCGCCGCCGGCTGGTCACCGTTCGGCTGGAAGGGGCTGACGACCTCGAAGGGCGCCACGGACCGCTCAATACTCGTGATGGGACGCACCACTCAACGGTACGACCCCCCACTGACAAGCGAGGCCGGTTCGATCAGGCCGCGTGGGCCTCGAAGCTCATGGCCGGCTCCCGGGCGGGGTCGATCCGCACCACGGAGTCGAAGGCGGCGGCGAGTCGCTCGATCAGCGGAAGGGTCGGATCGACCCCGCTCTCCTCGATGCCCTCGACGGTCTCCTCGTCCAGCCCGGCCCGCTCGGCGAGCTCGGCGAGTGTCCACCCGAGCGCGGAGCGTCGGGCGTACACGGCCTCGGCCAGCGCCATCCGCCGCCCGGCCGCGCGGTACTCCTCGCTCTCCCGGTGCTCCGCCGGCACGGTCCAGCGGGTGTGGTAGCCGCTGCTCATCGCCGCTCCTCCCGGTCGTAGATCTCGTGGTCGGCGGCGGGCCCGTGCTCCGCCTCGCAGACCTTCTGCGCGCGGCGCGCCCGTTCGACCTGATCGGTCTCGCGGTTCCTAGTCTTGCGGAAGACCGTCAGCAGCACAGCCCTCCGCCCCGGCGCGAGCCAGTACGTGATGCGCATGGACCCGATCCGCAACTCGCGCAGCGGGCCGCCCAGGTGGCTCGCCAACGGGAACGACAGCGCCTCACCGTCCTCGGCGAGACGGTCGGCGGCGCGTTCGGCCGCCCGGTACTCGGCGGTCGGGCAGTTCTGGAGCCACACCCGCACCTCGGGCTCGATCTCGATCCCGTAGCCCGCCCCGGACTCGTCACCGGTCACGCCTCTCCCCCTCGCTCGGCAGTGGGAACAACTGCCGAGCGAGGGGGAGGGTCACGGGTCAGGCCTTGGCGCTGTCCCGGGCGAGGGCGACCAGGCGGGAGATCGCGCGCAGGTACTTCTTGCGGTAGCCGCCGCGCAGCATCTCCTCGGGGAAGACCTGGTCGAAGGGCAGGCCGGAGGCGGTGATCGGCAGCTCGCGGTCGTACATCCGGTCGGCCAGCACGACCAGGCGCAGCGCGGTCGACTGGTCGTCGACCTGCTTGACGCCGCGCAGGCAGACCGCGGTGACGTCGTCCAGCAGCGCGCCGTAGCGGCTGGGGTGGACGGCGGAGAGGTGGGCGAGCAGGCCGTCGAAGTCGTCCAGCGAGGCGCCGGGGGTGCGGGCCGCGGCGGCCGCGACGGCCTCGTCGGTGTACGGCGGCGGGGCGTCCGGCAGGCCGCGGTGGCGGTAGTCCTGGCCGTCGATCCGCATCGGGCGGAAGTGCGCGGACAGGCCCTGGATCTCGCGCAGGAAGTCGGCGGCGGCGAAGCGGCCCTCGCCGAGCTTCTCCGGCAGGGTGTTCGAGGTGGCGCACAGCTTGACGCCGTTGTCGACCAGCCGGCCGAGCAGGGTGGAGACCAGCACGGTGTCGCCCGGGTCGTCCAGCTCGAACTCGTCGATGCAGAGCAGGGTGTGCCCGGAGAGGGTCCGCACGGCCTGCTGGAAGCCGAGCGCGCCGACCAGGTTGGTCAGCTCCACGAAGGTGCCGAAGGCCTTGGGGCCGGGGGCGGCGTGCCAGAGCGAGGCGAGCAGGTGGGTCTTGCCGACGCCGTAGCCGCCGTCGAGGTAGACCCCGGCCGGGCCGGTGGGCGCGGGGGCCGAGCGGCGGAACCAGCTGCGCTTGGGCGCCGAACCGTTTCCTCCACCGAGCGTGGCCGCGAACTGCTCCAGGACCTGGACGGCCTCGTACTGGCTCGGCTGGGTCGGGTCCGGGATGTACGTCCCGAAGCTCACGTCGGCGAACCGGGGCGGCGGGACCATCTCGGCGACCAGCCGCTCGGCGGGCACGACGGGGCGGCGGTCGGTGAGCGCGATCGGGGAGCCGGACGCGGGTGCGGCGGCTATCGGCTCGGGCGCGGTGGCGGAGTGGGAGGCTGCGGGCACATCAGTAGAGGGTACGCCTGCCGGGTGGGCCGTCCGAACGACGCACGGCTGCGGGCGGTGCACGGCTGCGGGCAGTGCACGGCCGGGGCGGCGCGCGGCTGCGGAGGGCGCACGGCCGGGGCGGCGCACGGCTGGGGACGGCTGGGGACGGCCCGCCGCCCGCGGACCCGGACGGCCCACGCCGGGCGGTGGAAGACTGGGGACATGCAACAGTTGATCAGTCCGCTGAGCGGGCGGCTCACCGATCCGGCCGCACTGGAATCGCTCGCCGCCGTCTACGCGTACCCCGAACAGGTGAATCAGGGACGCCCCTGGCTGCGCGCCAACATGGTGTCCGGCCTGGACGGCGGGGCCAGGCTCGACGGGCTCTCCGAGGGCCTCTCCGGCGATGCCGACAAGCGGATCTTCGGTGTGCTGCGGGCGCTGTCGGACGTGGTACTGGTGGGCGCGGAGACCGTCCGCGCCGAGGGCTACCGGCCGGCCCGGGCCCGCAAGGAGTTCGCGGCGGCCCGGACGGCGGCCGGGCAGGCGCCGGCCCCGGTGATCGCCGTGGTGAGCCGTTCGCTGCAGTTGGACCTGACCGCGCCGCTGTTCACCGAACCGCTGGTCAGGACGGTGGTGATCACCACCGAGGACGCCGCCGAGGAGCGCCGCCGGGCGGTCGCCGAGGTGGCCGACCTGGTGCTCGCCGGCACCGGCTCGGTGGACCTGCGGATGGCCGTGGCGGCCCTGGCCGAGCGGGGCTGGACCCGGCTGCTGACCGAGGGCGGCCCGCGCCTGCTGGGGCAGCTCGCGGCGGCCGGGCTGCTGGACGAGCTGTGCCTGTCGCTGGCCCCGCTGCTCACCGGCGGCGACGCGCCGCGCATCCTCCACGACGCGCGAATGCCGGACGTCCAGCGGATGCGGCTGGTCTCATTGATCGAGCAGAAAGGATTCCTCTTCACCCGCTACCTGCGTCACCCCGGTTCGGATGACCCCGTGACCCCCCGATCGTGATCCCGTTATGCGATGCCGGGGCCCGGGGGCCGGCCACTGGAAGGGACTCACGTGTTCAAGACGGTACTGATGATCGAAAAGGCTCTCTCCGACGCGGACGTGGAACTCGTCACCACGCTCCACGGCGAGGAGAAGGTGTCCTTCGTCGTCCTGATGCAGCCGCGCGGCAAGCAGGACGAACTGCTGCGGGCACTCGACGACGTCGCCCTCGGCCACCTCGACAAGGTGGTCCACGAGCACGACGAGTCCGAGAGCGGGCCGACCGTGGCCACCGAGTCGCTGGAGCACAGCCTGCGCCACCTGCGCTCGGCCGGGGCCGAGGCGGTGGGCGAACTCGTCGAGGACAAGCCGCTGGAGCGGCTGCGCGCCGTCGTCGAGGAGCAGCGGGCGGACGAGGTGGTGGTGCTCACCTCACCGCACTTCGTGGAGGAGTTCTTCCACCGCGACTGGGCCTCCCAGGCCCGGCACAAGGTGGGGGTCCCGGTGCTCAGGCTCTTCGCCAGCGACTCCTGACCTCACCCGGTGGTGGTGCAGAATCGTCCTTGCGGTCCGCCCGCGAGGACGATTCCGTCTTCCGTCCCGTCCGCCCGCCCTGTCTGCCCCCGCCCGTACGGAGCCACGCCTTGAACGACGCCGCGCACGACCTGCACGCCCCGCACTTCATCGGCATCGGCGGCGCCGGGATGTCCGGCCTGGCGAAGATCCTCGCCGTCCGCGGGGCCAGCGTCTCGGGCAGCGACTCCAAGGAGTCCGAGACCGTCCTCGCGCTGCGCGCCCTCGGCGCCACCGTGCACGTCGGCCACGCCGCCGAGCACGTGCCGGACGGCACCAGCAGCGTGGTCGTCTCCAGCGCGATCCGCGCCGACAACCCGGAGCTGGTCGCCGCCAACGAGCGCGGCATCCCGGTGGTGCACCGCTCCGACGCGCTGGCCGCGCTGATGGGTGGCCGCCGGGCGCTGGCGGTGGCCGGCACCCACGGCAAGACCACCACCACCAGCATGCTCGCCGTCGCCCTCGGCGAGCTCGGCCTGGACCCGTCCTACGCGATCGGCGGCGACCTCGACGCACCCGGCTCCAACGCCCACCACGGCACCGGCGAGATCTTCGTCGCCGAGGCGGACGAGAGCGACCGGAGCTTCCACAAGTACGCGCCCGAGGTGGCGATCGTGCTCAACGTGGAGCTCGACCACCACGCCAACTACGCCTCGATCGACGAGATCTACGAGTCCTTCGAGACCTTCGTGGGCCGGATCGTGCCCGGCGGCACCCTGGTCGTCTCCGCCGACCACGACGGCGCCCGCGAGCTCACCTCCCGGGTGGCCGGCCGCGAGGGCCTGAACGTGGTGACGGTCGGCTCCGCCGAGGACGCCGACCTGCGGGTGCTCTCGGTGGTCGCCCGCGGCATGACCAGCGAGGTCACCGTGCTGATCGACGGCGCCGAGCTGGCCTTCACCGTGTCGGTGCCCGGCCGCCACTACGCCCACAACGCGGTCGCCGCGCTGGCCGCCGGTGTCGCGCTGGGCGTCCCGGCCGCCGACCTCGCCAAGGCGCTCGGCGCCTACACCGGCGTGCGCCGCCGCCTCCAGCTCAAGGGCGAGGCCGCCGGCGTCCAGGTGATCGACTCCTACGCCCACCACCCCACCGAGATGACCGCCGACCTGGAGGCGATCCGCGAGGGCCTGACCGGCGAGGGCCGGGTGCTGGTCGTGTTCCAGCCCCACCTGTTCAGCCGCACCCAGCAGCTCTCCGAGGAGATGGGCCGGGCCCTGGCCCTGGCCGACGCCTCGGTGGTGCTGGACATCTACCCGGCCCGCGAGGACCCGATCCCCGGCGTGACCAGCGAGCTGATCATCGACGCGGCCCAGCGGGCCGGCGCCGAGGTCACCGCCGAGCACTCCTTCGCCGCCGCCCCCGCCCTGCTGGCCGGCCTGGCCCGCCCGGGCGACCTGCTGCTCACCATGGGCGCCGGGGACGTCACCAACCTGGGGCCGGAAATCCTCCGGCACCTCGCGAACGTTGCTTCCAACGTCTGACCCACGTCCGTCCGACGTCCGTCCGACGTCCGTCCACCGCGACCGGGAGCCGTGAGATGAGCTACGAGATCGAGAAGTCCGAGGCCGAGTGGCGCGCCCAGCTCAGCCCCGAGGAGTACCACGTGCTCCGCGAGGCGGGCACCGAGCGCCCGTTCACCGGCGAGTACACCGACACCAAGACGGTCGGCGTCTACAGCTGCCGGGCCTGCGGGTCCGAACTGTTCAGCTCGGAGACCAAGTTCGACAGCCACTGCGGCTGGCCGTCCTACTACGCGCCGCTGGCCGGGGACCGCGTCCAGTACATCGAGGACGACTCCCTCGGCATGCGCCGGGTCGAGGTGCGCTGCGCGAAGTGCGGCGGACACCTCGGCCACGTCTTCGAGGGCGAGGGCTACGGCACGCCGACGGACCAGCGGTACTGCATCAACAGCGTCTCCCTGACGCTGAAGCCGGCCGAGTAGGCCCGGCGGACGGCGCGGAGGCCCGGACACGGTCGGTGTCCGGGCCTCCGCGCTACCCCTCCACCGGTGCGAAGCGGACCGGGAGGTGCATCAGGGCGCGGTGGAACGGGCCCGGGCGCCAGAGGAGGTCCTCGGCCGGGGTGGAGAGTTCGAGGTCGCTGAGGCGGCTGCCCAGCTGCTCGATGGCGGTGATCGCGATCAGCAGGGCCGGGTCCCGGGCCGGGCAGGCGTGCGGGCCGGCCGCCCAGGCCAGGTGGGCGCTCTCGCCGCTGCGCCGCCCGATGTCGTCCCTCGGCGGCGCGGCCTGGGAGTTGGCGGCCGCGTACGAGACCAGGACCAGCGTGCCCGCCTTGATCTCCCGGCCGTGGAAGGTGATGTCGTACCGCGGGTAGTGGGCCGAGAGGTTGGCCATCGGCGGCTCGTGCCAGAGCACCTCGTCGATCGCCTGGTGGGCGGTCATCGCGCCGCCGAACAGCGAGCCGGCGTAGCGGGCGTCGGTGAGCAGGCGCAGCAGGGCGTTGCCGATCAGGTTGGTGGTCGGTTCGTGCCCGGCGATCAGGGTCAGGGTGATCTGCCGGATCACCTCGTCGTCGTCCAGCCCGACCGGGTGGGTGACGTACATGGAGGTGAGGTCGTGCCGGGGGCGCTCGCGGCGCTCGGCGACCATCGCGGTGACCACGGCGAGGAGCTTGCCGTACGAGGCGCCGGCCTGCGCGGTGGACTCGATCAGCCCGGTGATCGCGGTCACCACCTCCTCGCGCTGCTCCTCCGGCACGCCGAACCAGGTGGTGAGCGCGAAGGCGGGCAGCCGGCGGGCGTACTCGGCGATCAGGTCGGCGTGCCCGAGGGCGGCGAAGCGGTCGATCAGCCGGTGCGCGGCGCCGGCGACCTGCCGCTGGAGCCGGTGCGGCTCGAACATCGCGAGGGCGTCGGTGATCACGGCCCGGTAGCGCGCGTGCGTCTCGCCGTCGCTGAACAGCGCGGTGGGGCGGTAGCCGAGCACCGGCAGCAGCGGGGAGTCCGGGGCGACGGTCCGCTGCCAGGCCCGGGAGTCCTTGGAGAAGGTGTCGGTGTCCCGCAGCAGGTCCAGCGCGGCCTGGTAGTCGGTGACCAGCAGGGCCTCGACGCCGGGCGCGATCTCCACCGGGGCGACCGCGCCGTGCCGCCGCAGCCGCTCGTAGACCAGTTGGGGGTCGGCGGCGAAGACCGGGCCGTGGATCGGGGTCGGGCGGGACTCGACGGTCACGGCTGCTCCGGGGTGGCGGGGGCGGCGGGCAGGGCGTCCAGGACGTGCTCGGCCAGCGCGATCAGCGCGTCCAGGCTGCTGCCGCGCTCGCGCGCGTCGCAGAGCAGCAGCGGGGTGGCCGCGTGCAGGTCCAGGTGGGTGCGCAGCACCTCGACGGGGTGGTCCGGTGCGTCCGGGAAGCGGTTGACCGCGACGGCGTACGGCAGGCCCTGCTCCTCAACCATGTCCATGATCTCGAAGGAGTCGGCGAGCCGGCGGGTGTCGGCGAGCACCAGGGCGCCCACCGCGCCGCGGGCGATGTCCTGCCAGAGCGGGAAGAAGCGGCGCTGGCCGGGGGTGCCGAACATGTAGAGCACGACGTTGCCGGGCAGGGTGAGCCGGCCGAAGTCGACGGCGACGGTGGTGGTGGCCTTCTCGGGCACGCCGGCCAGGTCGTCCACCGGGCGGCCGGTCTCGGTCATCGCCTCCTCGGTGTGCAGGGTGGCGATCTCGGAGAGGGTCCGGATGAGGGTGGTCTTGCCGACCCCGAACGGGCCGGCCACCACCAGTTTCATCAGCGTCTGGTCCTGGTCGGGCAGGTAGCCCACCCGGCTCTGGTCTTCCGGGTCCGGCCGGCCGGCCGGGTCACCGGAGCGCACGGAGTCCAACGAGGAGCCTCTCGACGATGGAGCGGTCGGTCTGCTGGGCCCGCGGGATCGGCGCGCGGGCGTGCAGGCAGCCCGCCTCGACCAGGTCGGCCGCGAGGAAGACGGTGGCGCTGACCGGCAGGCTCAGGTGCGCGGCGGCCTCCACCACGGTCAGCGCGCCGGGGCGCAGCAGTTCCCAGAGCCGGCGGTGTTCGGTTTCGAGCGTGTCCGGGGGGTCGGCGCGGTCGGCGAACAGCACGGTCAGCCGCTCGAAGCCCTTGGTGCCGGGGCGGCTGCGGCCGCCGGTGGCCAGGTAGGCGGGCACCATCCGCCTGCGGGGGGCCGCGGTCATGACCGCTCGTCGTCGTCCTGCCGCCGGGTCGGGCTCGCGAGCACGCGACCGAGGGCGGCGACCTGCAGCTGCATCTGGTAGGCCACGTTGCCGAGTTGGGCGTCCGGCGTGGTGAACACGGCGAGCGAGGTGTTCTCCCCGGCGGGCACCACGACGGCGTAGCCCAGGTCGGACTCCACCACGGTCTGGGCCAGCCGGGGCCGCTCGACGTCGGTGAACGCGCTGGTGAAGGCGCGGGCGGCGGCGTGCACGGTGGCGGTCATCGCGGCGACCCGCTCGGCCGAGGCGCGCTCCAGGCCGTCCGAGGCGCCCTCGACCAGACCGTCCCCGGTGGCGATGACGGCGTGCAGCACCCCCGGCAGCTCCAGCAGCGGGGTCAGCACCCACGAGATCTCGTCGGTGGCGGTCGGACTGGGCGTGCTGCTCACTGCTCTGCTCCTTCTGAGGCCGTACCGGCGCTCGGGGCACCGGGGTCGCGGTCGGCGGTGGTGGTGCCGGGGGTGCCGCCGGTGGTGCTGACGCCGTGTCCGGGGGCGGCCCGGCCGGGCGCGGCGCCGGCGGCCTCCTCCCGTTCGGCCCGGGCCACGGCGGCCCGGCCGGAGTCGGTGCCCCGCTGCAGCGCCTGCCAGTGGGAGGCGGCCCGCTCGGGGGTGCGTTCACCGGCGGGGGTGCGTCCGGCTGCCGGGGCGGGGCTCGCGGCGGGCTTCGCGCCGGTCGACCGCTCGGCGGCGGGGGACCCACT